>JAEZEN010000310.1 GCA_023433185.1 Pseudomonadota bacterium
TTCATCTGCGACAGAGCCTGACGCTGGGCCTCGATGGCGGCCTCGGCGGCCGTACGATCGAACCCGGTCAGTGTCCGAGCATGGGCTTCTGCCTCGGCGATCTTCTTGCCCGCCGCCTCGATCTCCTCCTCGGTGGCCTCGATGACGCTATAGATCAGGCTGTGGATGGTGCGCGCCGGCGTCCCCTTCCGCTTAAGCACCAGGGCCGCCTTGCCGGTGAACGTGGCGGTGACCACGCCGGGCACGCAACTGCCGCCGTCGCGGTCGCTCACGTGAGCGTCAAGACCAAGCTCCTCGAGCACGAACTTCAGGATGGTGCTCTTGCCGCATCCTGCATACCCGAAGATGCGCGCCACCTGCTTCTCATGGGTCTCGTGCTTGAACCAATGCACGATGCGCTTGACCCCGGCCCATTGCTGGTCGGTGAGGGTGATGTCGGTCATGCCGACCTCCGTCCGAGGTGTGTCGATGTCCGACCCTTGGTGGTGATCATCGCGCCCTCCAGCAGCGGTCCTGCCATGAGCAGGCGCCATGATAGGATCCTCCGCTCATTCCGCCGCGACAGACGGCAGCGCTGCGGTCCGCCGCGGCGCGCGGCAAAAGCTCCTCGGCGTCGCTTGCCCGGACTACCTGCACCGCCCGGTCGCTCATGGCCTGGGCGAGTGCGGCGTCGAACGGCACCAGCTCTGCGTGGAGTTCGAGGGTGTCGCGATTGAGCGCGGTGAAGAGGGCCGGGTTAGGCAGATCGAGGTAGGCCTGATAGAGTGCGATCTGGGCGGCGTAGACGGGCCGCGCAACCACCACGCCGCGCTTGACGATCTCCTTCCAGGGTCCGGCGCCGACCGCCTTGTTCTCCCACAGCGCCGGGAAGGTCATCGGCGCCGGTCCGCCGACCAGACAACCATCGATGTGCCCACGGAAGCGGCCGTTGAGCATCGAGAAGCCGAACTGCCGACCGTCCGAGCGGTGGGTGCGGAGATCGAAGCCGGCGGCGCGCAGCCAGGCTGCCACCACGTCCTCGCCGCGATGACCAGCTTCGAAGATGCGGAGGGTGGCCGGCTCGAAGGCGCGGCCCTCGTCCTTCGGCATGGCGAGGTAGTCGTACTGAATCTGGCGGGGACATTCTCGACCGAGGCCGGAGCTGCTGACGTAGCGGCGGGGGGGCTGGGCCTGGTGGCGCGCCAGGAGGGCGCTGTCGATCGCCCTGCCGATGGCGGCAGCAATGCCGGGCGGGCGGAGCGGCGCCTCGTACTGGCAGCCGGACTTGTGGTTGAGGTCGATCACCGGCAGCGGCCCTCAAAAGGGAATCTCGTCGTCGAAGGGGGTGCCGGAGCGCTCGGGCGTTGCCGCCTGGCGCTGCATGCTCTCGACGTAGCCGGTGACGGCCGCCTCGATGAGCTGGTCGATCTCGGCCGCGGCGCGGTTATAGAACGGCTCCATCAGACCGAGGGCGGTGAGCGCCTCAGCGAACGGGCGTCGTGCCTCCCTGATGGCTCGGGTCTCGCGGGCAGTCTTGTCGATCACGCCGTTGTTCTCCCTGGCGAGTGCGATTCCGAGGTCGGCACAGGTCCGCGAGCAGAAGCTGTAGTCGGGGAGGCGGTCCCGACGGAGCAGGTGGCAGTAGAGGAGGCCCCGGCTCTGCCGCCCGCAGAAGGCACAGGGGGCTAGCCAGCCATGAGCCACCTGAGATTGGCGGCGGATTCCTCCGGCTCGTCCCTGATCCGCGCCGCCGCCAACGCCACGAAGCGGTCGTTGGCCTTGGCGGCCATCGCTTCGAGATCGCGCATGGTCAAAGAGCGGATTGGCTGATGGAACCCACCTCTTCCTTCGAGCCATCGGCCGATCGCCTTCGCCGCCTCGTGCGTGGTGTGCGCCTGCCACTCGTCATCGGTCACGACCTGCCCCCTCAGGTATTGAGCCAGGCCGGTCCGTTGGCAGGCGCCGGCTGAGGTGCGTTGGATTGCTCCTGGTTGGCCCAGGGCACGCTCCCGTTCGGCGGCGGGTTGGGCTGCCAGGCAGGGGCGTGCTGCGTTCCGACGCTCTGCGCCTTGCGCGGCTTGGCGTTGATCGGGTCGGGCTGCACGGTCTCGCCGCGCATGATCGCGTCGTACTGGGGCTCGCCCGGAAGGACGACATTCGCGAGCTTGTTGGCGTCCCTGTATTGCGGGTCCGATGCGGGCTCGACCATGATCCGGGCGGCAACCACGATGCCGTCGAGCTGCTTGAGGCCCTGGAAGACGCGCTTGGCCTTGGCGGCGGCGCTCTCGTCGCGCGGATCGAGCCCGAGAGCGCTGTCGACCATTGCACGGAACGTCGCCTTCGAGATGTTCCAGCCCTTCGACTGTCCCTTCTCGTCGAGCTTGCCACCCGCGACGGTAAAATTCTGCCAGAACTTCCGCCGGGCATAGGGGCCGGCAACCACGGTGAACTCGCAGTCGAGCAGCTTCGCGTCGCTGGACTGGGAGGCCTTGAGCAGGCCGGCGTCCATCGGCGTCGAGCCGTTCGTGCCGCCGGGGCGAATGGTCATCTTCACCTTGGCGAAGGTGCCATCGGGAATCAGGTCGCCGACGGGGGCCATCTGTGGCTGTGCGTCATTGAGGTCGTACATGTCGTCCTCCTTGGGTTGAGATCGTCGATTGAGGGCGCCGCCTATCGCGCGGCGGCGATGCCGGTTGTGTTGATCTTGGCGAGCAGGGCGCCGAGGTCGGGTGGCTCGGTCTCGCCGAGGCGGCCGCTTCGGTCCTTGGCCGGCAGGCCGAACGGATTGCCGGCCCGGCAGACAAGCCGGCGTTCGCTCGCCTTCTCGTCGAGGACGTAGCCGCCCTCGGGATCTCGCGAGAACAGGTGCAGCGCCATCACCTGGTCGACGATGCCGGGCAATTCCCGGCCGACTTTGGAACCCTCCATCTGCGGCTGCCAGGTGGTGACGCCGAATTCGTCGGTGACCTTCTCGAGGACGCCGACGAAGATCACGGTCTTGCCGGGTGCATGCTGCAGGTGCTTGAGGGCCTGGATGACTTCGCGGCCGAGCAGCCCGTAGGCGCCCCGGACATCCGGCTTCCCGGTGCGCTCGGAATAGGCCTCCGGCTGCTGCCGAGCGTAGACCATCGACTGGCGCGTCAGGTCGGTGATGCTGTCGACGAAGACCACCGACTTGGTTGCGAGGAACTCCTCGACGCCGCTGCCGGCATAGACGCTCCTCGTGTGCAGATGGTGCTGCGCGCTGTACCAGGCATTGGGATCGGCGGCCGGGTCCGGCCCGCCGATCAGCACCGCAAGGTCCCGGAAGTCGACGAAGCTTCGTACCGGGATGCTGGCGCCGGGCCAGTCCTGTACCGACTTCATGCCGGCCTCGAGATCGAGGCAGACGGTGTGGTCGGCCGGCAGCGTCTTCAGGAGAGACGTCTTGCCGGCACCCGGCGGACCGAAGATGGCAATCGAGGTCTTGTTGTGGGCCGCCGACAGCCGCTCGTCGGCGGTTATGATGCGAACCGGCATTGGCTGGATCCTCGTGTCTAGGACGTCGTCGGCTTCTGGTCTGGGGCGGCGGGGCGTTGACCGGGCGCCGAAGGAGAGCCTGCCCGTCCTTGCGGAGCGGGCCGCCCCGCCGCTGTCTTCACGCCGCCGCCTCGAGCGGCACCGCGGCGGTTTCTCGCGGCACCGCCGCGGAACAGGCGGGCGCACTTCTCGACCGACGGCGGGCGATAGCGAGATAGCTTCAGGTGCCTGGACCAACGCGGCGCTGGACGAGATGGACACCGCCCTCCCTGGCGAGCCGCATGGCGACCATGCCGGTGTGCGCCAGAGCGCTCCGCTCCTCCGCGCTCATCGGCGCGCCAAGTGGCGTGCGGTCGATCGCAAGGAAGCCGCGGTGGTACTCGAGGACGTCGCCCGGCTCGGCGCGGATGATCCAGGTGCAGAGGTCGACCTCGCTGATCCGCGGGCAGTCCGCTGCGCTGGCCGCCGGGAAGGGAATGGCGGCGCTCATCGTGCGTCCCCCTCGGCAACAGCACCGGCGGTCCGCCGCCGCGTCGCCTCAAAGGCTTCGACGTCGGGAATGGGGTACACGATCCTGCCGCCGATCTTCAGGTACGCCGGGCCATGATCGTCATGGCGCCAGCGCTCAAGCGTCCGGTGACTGAGGCCCCAACGTCGTGCCAGCAGCTTTTCGCTGAGATGTCCTGGCTGTTCCATCGACCCGCTCGTGCTCCCATCTGGTAACGGGACAAGCATCGATCATCGCGGGGTGGGAT
>JAEZEN010000495.1 GCA_023433185.1 Pseudomonadota bacterium
GAGGTGACCTTCGTCGCCGATGGCGTCGCGGGGCCGGAGGCGGTCAGCCATGCCTTCTTCGTGCTGCGCGCCGCCGAGCCGGCGCGCGACACGGGCACGCTCCTCGTCCTCTCGACCAACACCTGGAACGCCTACAACAAGTGGGGCGGTGCCTGCCTCTACACCACCGCCACCCGCGTGTCCTTCCAGCGGCCGATCGAACGCGGCTACCTGACCCGTGCCATCGATCCCGACGGCTTCGACGGCCGCTGCGCCAACATCACGCCGGAGCCCGACCCCGACCACAAGCGTCTCCACCGCTATCTCACCGACCACAAGGTGGCCCTGTGGACGACCTCGGCCGGATGGCACAACTGGGAGAGACGCTTCGTCGCGTGGGCGGAAGCGGCGGGCCACCGCTTCGACTATGCGATCAACAGCGACGTCGCCTTCCGCGACGGCCTCCTCGATCCCTACCGCCTCTATCTCAGCGTCGGCCATGACGAATACTGGTCGTGGGGCATGCGCGATGCGGTCGACGCCCATCTGGGGCGCGGTGGCAACCTCGCCATGTTCTCGGGCAACGCCGTCTACTGGCAGGTCCGCTACGAGGATGGCGGCGACACCATGGTCTGCCACAAGTATGCCGCCCGGCGCGACGACCCGGTGATGGGCACGGATCGCCAGCGCGAGCTCACCGGGATCTGGTCCGACCCTCTGGTCGGCCGGCCGGAAAGCCTGACGACGGGCCTGTCCTTCTGCCGCGGCGGTTATGTCCGCTTCGGCAGCTGCGTGCCGTCGAGCACCGGGGCCTATACCATCCACCGGCCGAAGCACTGGGCGTTCGAGGGGACGGATCTCCGCTACGGCGATCCGCTCGGCCTCGGCTCCCACATCGTCGCCTACGAGGTCGACGGCTGCGAGCTCGGCCTCCGCGACGGCCTGCCCTACGCGGTGGGCTCGGAGGGCACGCCGGCGAACCTCGAAGTCCTCGCCACCGCGCCGGCCCACCTCGTGTCGAACGGCCCCGGCGGGCACGAGGGGGTGGTGCCGATGTGCTACGACCCGACCGGCATCGGCGACCTCGAGTTCACCGTCGAGACGCTGCTCGGCGCGGTGACGCCCGAGGGCATCGCGCGCTTCACGAACGGCCATGCGGTCATGGGCACCTTCCGCCACGGCGGCGGGGGGACGGTCTTCAATGCCGGGACGGCGGACTGGGCCTACGGCCTCGACCGCGACCCGGACGTACGGAGGGTGACTGCCAACGTCTTGAACCGGCTGGGATAATCCTGGCCATCAATGGGGGACTGGTGATGAAGCATATGGTGAAGACCGCTATCGCAGCGCTCGCGATCGGCGCCGCGGCCACCGCAGCTCTCGCGGAAGGCCTCAAGGATGCGAAGGACGTGAAAATCGCCGTCGTGGTCCACGGCTCGGCCTCCGACCCCTACTGGTCGGTGGTCAAGCGGGGCGTCGACGATGCGGCGGCGATGACCGGCGCGCAGGTCCAGTACATCTCCCCGCAGGTGTTCGACCAGGTCGAGCACGCGCGCCTGATCGATGCCGCCGTCGCCGCCCAGCCCGACGGCATCATCATCTCGATCGCCGACGCCGACGCGATGCGCGGTCCGGTGACGCGGGCGCTCGCCGCCGGCATCCCGGTGATGAACATCGACTCCGGCGAGATGCCGGGTGAGGAGATGGGCGTCACCTTCTATGTCGGCACCGTGTCGGAATACGATTCGGGCAAGCGCGCCGGGGCGATCCTCGGCAAGGACGGCGTCCTCAAGGTGGTCTGCATCAACCACGAGGTCGGCAATACCAGCCTCGACGACCGCTGCCGGGGCCTCAACGACGGACTCGCCGAGTTCGGCGGCGGCACCGAAGTGGTGGCCGTGACCCCGGATCCGGGCGACATCCAGCGCCGGACCGAGGCCTATCTCTCGGCCCATCCCGACGTGCAGGGCGTCTTCGCCATGGGCGCCGGCGCGGCCAACCCGCTGATCCCGCTGTTCAGGCAGAACGAGCTGTTCGGCAAGATCAACCTTTACACCTTCGACATCTCGCCCGAGGTGCTCGATTCGATCGTCGCCGGCGAGATGAAGTTCGGCATGGATGCCCAGCAGTACCTGATGGGCTTCATCCCGGTCATCAACATGGTCGAGTATGCGACGCACGGCTTCTGGCCGCAGAGCGACGTCTATACCGGCCCGCTGTTCGTCGACACGCCCGAGGCGGCCGAGGCGATCCTCGTCCTCGCCAAGGAAGGTATCCGCTAGCCCTCATAGCGGCGACTTCCGGGGGAGGGCCGTCGTGCTCTCCCCCGGCTTTTCCCTCCCTTTTTCTCCCCGGCGACTGACGCCGGGACGGGACGCGAACGATGACCACACTGGAACCGGATGCGGCCTCCGCCGGCGGTGACAACCCGGCTGCGCGCTTCGGCGTCGTGTCGAAGCGGCGCGCCAGCCAGGACGAGCGCGTTTCGCGGGCCGGATGGCTGACCCGCCTGCTGCGCCGCCCGGAGGCGGGTGCGGCGGGCGGATTGATCGCCGCCCTCATCATCTTCGCCTTCCTGCCCGGGGCGACGGCGCTCTATTCGCTCCAGGGGTCGATGACGTTCCTGACGCTCTCGGCGGAGCTCGGCATCATCGCCACCGCCGCGGCCCTCCTCATCATCGCCGGCGAATTCGACCTGTCGCTCGGCTCGATGATCGGCTTCGCCGGCGTGGTCATCGGGCTCGCGGTGCGCGAACTCGGCTTCCCGCTCTGGGGTGGCGTGCTGTCGGCTTTCGCCGTCGCCGTTCTCGTCGGCTGGTTCAACGGCCTGATCGTGGTCAAGACGCGGCTGCCGTCCTTCATCGTCACGCTCGCCACGCTCTTCATTCTCCGCGGCCTGTCGATCGGCATCACCCGCACCGTCACCGGCCGCACCCAGATCCCCTACATCCTCGACGGCGTGCCGGACCCGTGGACGGCGGAGATCTTCGCCGGCGACGTGCTCACCGGCTTCTTCCACTGGATGGGGCAGCAGGGCTGGATCGCCACCCGCAGCGACGGTGCGCCCTTCGTGCCCGGAATCCCGATGTCGGTGGTGTGGTGCATAGCCGTCGCCGTCGTCGCCGGCTGGATCCTGACCAACACCCGCTTCGGCAACTGGATCTACGCCGCGGGCGGCGATGCCACCGTGGCCCGCAATGTCGGCGTGCCGGTCGCGCGGGTGAAGATCCTGCTGTTCATCGGCACCGCCTGCGCGGCGACGCTGCTTGCCACGATCCAGGTCATGGAGGCGGGTTCCGCCGATACGCTGCGCGGCACGCTCAAGGAGTTCGAGGCGATCATCGCCGCGGTCATCGGCGGCGTGCTGCTGACCGGCGGCTACGGTACCGTGATCGGCGCCATCCTCGGCGCGCTGATCTTCGGCTTCGTCCAGATGGGCATCTTCTACACCGGCATCGATACCGACTGGTTCAAGGTTTTCCTCGGCGCGATGATCCTCATCGCGGTGCTCGTCAACAACTACATCCGCGCCAAGGCGCTGGGCGAGAGGAGCGCGGGATGACTGCGGTTCCGGCGATCGAACTGCGCGGAGTCTCGAAGCATTTCGGCTCGGTCATAGCGCTCCGCGACATCGACATGCGGGTCTTTCCCGGGCAGGTGCACTGCCTGCTCGGCGACAACGGCGCCGGCAAGTCGACGCTGATCAAGATCCTCTCCGGCGTCCACGCGCCGACCCACGGCGAGATCCTGGTCGATGGCGTGCCGGTGCGTTTCAAGAGCCCGCGCGACGCGGCCGAGTACGGCGTGGCGACGGTGTTCCAGGATCTCGGCATGATCCCGCTGATGAGCATCGCGCGGAACTTCTTCCTCGGCCGCGAGCCGGTGAAGGGCATCTTCCCCTTCACCCGCCTCGACAAGGAGAAGGCCAACACCGTCGCCCGCCAGGCGATGCTCGACATCGGCATCGACATCCGCGACCCGACGCAAGCCGTCGGCACGCTGTCCGGCGGCGAGCGGCAGTCGGTGGCCATTGCCCGCGCCATCCATTTCGGGGCGAAGGTTCTGATCCTCGACGAGCCGACCTCGGCGCTCGGCGTTCATCAGGCGGCGATGGTGCTGAAATTCGTCATCGAGGCGCGGCTCCGCGGCCTCGCGGTGATCTTCATCTCGCACAACATCCACCATGCCTACCCGGTCGGCGACGTCTTCACGCTCCTGAACCGCGGGCGGCGCGCCGGTACGTTCGCGAAATCGGAAATCAGCCGCGACGAGGTGGTGGCGATCATGTCGGGCGGCGAGGACCTCAAGGCGGTCGAGGCCGAGATCGACGCGCTGCTCGCCTCCATCGGGCGGGGCGGGATCGCGCCCGAACCGTTGGCGTGACCGGCCGACAGGCCTTCTACGGACGCCCGCCGTTCGCCCGCCATCGCGCAGACAGCGCGCCGATCGTCGGATTGGCCGAGAGGCCGTGGAGGACGGCGCTGAAGAGGATGGTGATGACGATCGTCACGCCGATCGTGTCGATCCCGGGGATGCCGGCGTCGAGGATGATGATCGCGAACACGACGCTCGCGAGCCCGCGGGGGCCGAACCAGCCGATGAACAGCCGATCCGGCCACGAGAGGCCGCTGCCCAGCAGGGACAGCAGCACCGGGAGCATCCGCACCAGGGTGAGGCTGAGAAGCGCGTAGATCACGACCGGCGCGGTGATCCGGTCGATGACATGAACGATCACGGCCGCTCCGAACACGACCCAGGTCGCGAAGGACAGCGCCTCTCCCGCTCCCTCCGCACCGCGGAGCATTGCCCGCGTCCGCGGCGGGCGCAGGGCGCCGAACGCGAGCCCGCCGACGAAGCAGGCGATGAAGCCGCTTCCGCCGAGGGCCTGGGCCGCGGCGAAACAGGCGGCAGCGACCGCGACCGCGGCTATGCCCGACCAGCTTTCCGTGAGCCATCCCCGGGCCGTCGCGGGGTGCAGCGCGACGGTCGCCAGCGCGGCGAGCACAGCGCCGATGATCAGGCCGATGCCGATCTCCTCGACCACCACGGCGACCGCATGGTGCAATGGGTGGGCCTCGGCCGCGCCGCCCATCGCGACGCCGAGGAGGATGAGGACGATTGGTACGCAGATGCCGTCGTTCAGGCCGCTCTCGATGTTGAGCGCCTCGCGGAGGTTCGCCGGCACAGCCTGGTTTGTCACGACGGGCTTGCCGAGGGCGGCGTCGGTCGGTGCCAGGATGGCCCCAAGCAGAGCCAATTCCGCGATGCCGAGACCGGGAAAGAGCAGCACGGCCAGGCCGAATCCCAGGACGATGGTGAGCGGAAGCCCGATGAGGAGCAGCCGGGCCGGAAGAGCCGCGACACTGCGCCCCCTGCCGAGATCGGCATTGGCCGCATCGGTGAAGAGCACCATCGCGAGCGTCAGCTCGGCGAGGGTCCGGAGGCCCTCGGCGCCGATCCCGAGGTCGAGCAGGCCCAGCCCCATGGGGCCCAGCAGCATGCCCGCCGCAATGAAGACGATCGGCCCGCTCAGGGCGGAGTTTTCGACCCGCCGGGACACGCAGGCATAGGCGAAGGCAAGCACGGCGATAACCGCGAGATTCTGGTACATCCACACGTCCCCGGTCCCCGGCCGCGGGGGGCACCCTCCGCGGGAATCGAAGATCAGCCTAACTGAAGTCGGGCTGTCGCGGGCGACGGCCCGGGGGGGGGCGCGACATGAGTGCCGCGTGGCGCCCGCCGCATCCGTCGGGGCCGTCCTGGGGCACCCGTATCCAGGCCCGGTTCCTGCCGGTCCAGACGCTCGTCCCGTCGGGTGGCCGCCGGACTCGATCGCGGCAGACCGGCGCCCTTGGCCGGCCCTATGCCGCGAGCGCCCCCGGCGTCCGTGCCTCCGCTTCCATCTCGCGGCGGATGCGGACGGCCGCTACCGAGGCGTCGAGCGCCACGTCCGCCTGGGTGACGATGCCGCCGGCCGGAATGTCGCGGCTGAGCGTGACGCCATGGGCGAGACCGATGGGCAGGGCGTTCTCGGCGAGGCTGCGCTCGGCCGGGATCAGCTTGCCGTAAACGGTGAAGCCGCCCTCGCCGTCGAGCGACTCGCCGGCCTTCAAGGGCCGCTTGGCGACCGCAGCCACGTCGCCGCGCCAGGCGCGCGTCGCCCCGGTCGGCTGGCTGTTGAGCACGGCGTTGAGCACCGAGACCGAAAGCTCGAGCCCGATCAGGTGGTAGGGCCGGTAGAGGGCGGCGTAGCGGCCGGTCCTGTCGGTAGTCATGCCGTACTGCTTGAAGCAGGCGGCAGCATAGTCGTTCGGCGCCCTGAACACGACATAGACGCCCCAGCGGAGGTCGCGATAGACCGGCCGCCCGTCGCGCTCGAGCGAGGAGACGACCTCGACCATTCCGTCCTCGGCCAGGAGCCCCCCGGTCTCGCGGCCCTTCAGGACGTTCGGCAGGTCGTCGACGCCGCAAGGCGGGAACGAGAGTCCATCCCGTGGCACCTTCAGCCCGCAGGCATTGGCGACGGCAGCCATCTCGAGCGCCGACTTGGTGCCGTCGAGGAAGGAGTTGAACATCTGCGGGTTCATGCCCGCCTTCCCTGCCTCCTCGGGGGTCAGGCCGTAGTGCTGCCACACCCCATCGGGGGTGACGGTGTGGTAGGCCGGCAGGTACTTGGTGCCCTTGCCGGCGGCGACGACCTCGAAGCCGCTCGCGCGCGCCCAGTCGACCTGCTCGGCGATCAGGGCCGGCTGGTCGCCATAGGCCATCGAATAGACGACGCCCTTGTCCCGCGCCTTGCGGGCGAGCAGCGGTCCGGCAAGCACGTCGGCCTCGACATTGACCATGACGATCGGCGTGCCGGCCTCGATCGCGGCGAGGGCATGGGCGATGCCGGCGGCAGGGTGGCCGGTCGCCTCGACGACGACATCGACCGCGTCGGGGTCACAGGCCTCGGTGCCGCGCGTCACGAAGCGGGTGCGGGCGATCCGGTCCTCGTCCCAGCCGACGTTCCGGCAGGCGGCCCGGGCCCGCTCCGGATCGAGGTCGGCGATCACCGCGATCTCGAGGCCGGGGATGGTCGGCACCTGGGAGAGGAACATCGAGCCGAACTTGCCGGCGCCGATCAGGCCGGCGCGGACGGGGGTACCGTTGTCGAGGCGGGTCGCGAGGAGATGCGAGAGGTTCATGCTGGTTCTTCTTTCACGGCGGGACGCGCGGATTTCAGGAGGGAGCGATCAGGGGAGGGCGGAGGACCGCGGGCGGGTCGCTCGCCGCGGCCCGTGCCTCGAGCGGGGTCCGGAAGAGCAGTTCGCGGTCGCGCATGAACTTGGCGAGGAGCGGCAGGGCGGCGGCCCCGATGGCGCGCGCGCCGTTGCCGATCGAGCCCTCGGCGACCAGGATCGGCTGCAGGCCGTTGGTGTCGAGGCGGCCGAGGCGGGCGCGGGTCGCCTCGACGATTCGCCGGCGGACGCCTGCCGGCAGCGCCCCGTCGATCACCGCCACTTCGAAGTCGATGACGGCGAGGGCGTCGACCACCGCGTGGGCGATGCCGTCAGCCCCGCGCTCGATCCAGGGGCCGAGGTAGTCGTCGATCGAACTCCAGTCGTCGGGGGATTCCCAGATCGGCGAGGCATCGCCGCCGCCGGCCGTGACGGCGCGTTCCAGGAGATACATCGATGCAACGTGGAGAAGCGGCCGGCAGGCCGGCGCATCGCCGCTGTCCGGCACGAGAATCTGGCCGATCGAGCCGGCATAGCCGGTGCGGCCCGGGAACAGGTGTCCATCGATGACGATGCCGCCGCCGATGAACCAGGCGACGAAGACGTAGAGCATCTCCGGGTGGCGCCCCGCCCTGCCGAAGAGCAGTTCCGCCGCGCAGGCCGCGGTCGCGTCGTTGCAGGAGAAGACGGGGAGGTCGGTGCCCCGCCCGACATCGGCGGCGAAGTCGATCCCCTTCCAGCCCTGCATGGCGCCGGGCGGCGAGCCGACCTCCTCCTCCCAGTTCCACAACTCGCCGGGAAGGGCCAGGCCGAGCCCGGCGATGCGCTCCCGGAGGGTGGCCGGCAGTGACGCGCCGAGCCGTTCGCACGCTTCGGTGATGAAGGCGAGCAGGGATGCCGGTTCGGGATAGAGGTAGGTACGGTGCAGTTCGGCGCGGACGGCGCCGACGAAATCCATCAGGACGACCTCGCTCCGCCGTCGCCCGATCTTGACGCCGATCGAGAACGCGCCCTCCGGATTGAGCGAGACCGGGACCGAAGGCTGGCCGACCCGGCCGCGCTGCGGCGCGTGGCGCAGGAGCAGTCCGTCTGCCTCGAGCTGGTGGACGATGGCCGAAACGGTCGGTGGCGACAGGCCCGTGAGCCGCGCGATATCGGCCTTGGGAAGGGCACGGTGATGGCGGACGAGCGACAGGACGAGGCGTTCGTTGTAAAGGCGCACGCCGGTCTGCCGCGTCCCGCGCCCCAGGTTGGCCGGCGGCGTCGCGTCCCGTCCGTCGATCTCGGTGTCCATCGTCCCAGCGCCGGTGATGCCAAGTGCCAAGAGCACCAGCGATGAAGGGGTGTGTCAATATATAAATTAAGATAACTAACTTATTGACTCGGCGCCGTGCCGGTGCTTTCTTTTCCGCCGCCGGTCATTCGGGAGTGAGCCGGTCGGGCCGCAGTTCACGGTCACATCTACTCCGTTGTTTGTGCACAGGTTACCTTTGGGAGGAATGTTCATGACTCGTAAGCGACTGACCATGATGCTCGCCGCCGCGTCGGCGACCGCCATGCTCGCCGGTGCTCCGGCGATGGCCGAGGAGGTCCTCGTCGGCCTCGTCACCAAGACCGACAACAACCCCTTCTTCGTGAAGATGCGGGAAGGCGCGCAGGCCAAGGCCAACGAACTCGGCATCAAGCTGCAGGCATTCGCCGGCAAGTACGACGGCGACAACGACGGCCAGGTTGCCGCGATCGAGAACCTCATCTCGGCGGGCGCCAAGGGCATCCTGATCACGCCGAGCGACACCAAGGCGATCGTGCCGACGATCGAGAAGGCCCGCGAGGCCGGCATCCTGGTGATCGCGCTCGACACGCCGCTCGATCCGACCGACGCTGCCGACGCCACGCTTGCGACCGACAACTTCAAGGCCGGACTGCTGATCGGCGAATGGGCCGCCAAGACCCTCGGTCCGGAAGGCACCGAGAACGCCGTGATCGCGTTCCTCGACGCCCTCGAGCAGCAGCCGACCGTCGACGTCGCCCGCGACCAGGGCTTCATGCAGGGCTTCGGCATCGACATCAAGGACCCGAAGCGCTACCTCGACGAGGATGACGCCCGGATCTGCGGTCACCAGTGGGGTGCGGGCGCCGAGGAAGGCGGCCGGACCGGCATGGAGACGCTCCTCCAGAAGTGCCCGGACATCAACGTCGTCTACACGATCAACGAGCCGACCGCGGCCGGCGCCTGGGAAGCCCTCAAGGCTCTCGGCAAGGACGACGGTTCGGTCCTGATCGTCTCGGTCGACGGCGGCTGCCCGGGTGTCGAGAACGTCAAGGACGGCGTGATCGGCGCCACCGCTATGCAGTTCCCGCTGCTCATGGCCTCCATGGGCGTCGAGGCGGTTGCCGAGTACGTCAAGTCGGGCGCCAAGCCGGGCGTGACGGAAGGTCTCGACTTCTTCAACACCGGTGTCACGCTGATCACCGACAAGCCGGTCGACGGTCTCGAGTCCGAGACCTCCGAGGTCGGCCTGACCAAGTGCTGGGGCTAACGGTTCTCCCGACGCCGCGGGGCTAGCCC
>JAEZEN010000400.1 GCA_023433185.1 Pseudomonadota bacterium
ATGTACTGAAGGGCCGTCACGGCCAAGGGAGGGGGGGGAGCGGTCTCATGGCGAGAGAACCGGCATTCGGGGGGCGGGTGGCGGTCGTGACCGGCGCGGCGCGTGGCATCGGCGAGGCTATCGCCCTCGGCCTTCGTGACGCGGGGGCGAGGGTGTTCTCGCTCGACCTCGGCGCCCCCGAGACCGCGCAGGACGGCATCCGCTACCTCACCGGCAGCGTCGCCGATCCGGACGATGTCGCGGCGGCCTTCGCCTCGGTCGACAGTGAGGCCGGCCGCCTCGACGTTCTGGTCAACAATGCCGGCATCCAGCGGGTCGCCCTCGGCCACCGCATGGACTTCGCGGACTGGAATGCCGTCGTCGCCACCCATCTCGACGGCACCTTCCTCTGCTCCGCCGAGGCGATCCGGCGGATGCGTCCGCGGCGGCAGGGCGCGATCGTCTCGATCGCCTCCGTCGTCGGCCTGATCGGCACCCCGGGGCGCGGGCCCTACAGCGCCGCGAAGGCCGGCATCATGAGCCTGACGCGCACGCTGGCGCTGGAAAACGCCACCGCCAACATCCGCGTCAACGCCGTCGCTCCGGGTTTCACCCGCACCAAGCTCGTCGAGCAGGCGATCCGCGACGGCTCGATGCGCGCCGAGTGGCAGCTCGAGCGGGTGCCGATGAAGCGCCTCGCCGAGCCGTCGGAGATCGCCGACGCGGTGCTCTACCTCGCCAGCGACCGGGCGAGCTACATCACCGGCCAGACGCTGGTGGTCGATGGCGGCTGGACCGTCCAGGGCGTCAACCACGTGCCGGACTGGCTCGACGCCGACAGGGACGACGGGTGAGGCGCCGGCCGTGACCGGGCCGCAGGACGCGCTGCCGGCGCGCTTCAACATGGCGGCCTGGTGCCTCGAACCCGGCGGCCCCCGTGATCCGGAGAAGACCGGGCTCGTCCTCGCCGCCGATGCCGAGGCGCGCGATGCCGCGCGCTTCACCTTCGCCGAGCTCGACGCGGCGGTGCGCGCCATTGCGGCGGGGCTCGCGGCGGCGGGGCTCCGGCGTGGCGAGCGGCTGGTCATCGCCCTCCCCGACACGGCCGACTACCTGCTCCTCTTCTATGGTGCGATCGCTGCGGGCATCGTGCCGCTGCCGGCCTCGTCGCTGCTCACCGCCGCCGAACTCGCCTTCCTTGTCGCGGACGCCGGCGCGGCGGCCGTGGCGGGGAATGTGACCCCGTCCGTCGCCGGGGGCGTGCGCGTCCTCGCCCCGGCCGACATCGCCGCCATCCGCGCGGCGCCGCCGCAGGCAGGCTATGCCGACACCGCGCCCGAGGACCCCGCCTTCCTGATCTACACGTCCGGGACGACGCGCCAGCCGAAGGGCGTTCTCCATGCCCACCGCAGCGCCTGGGGCCGGCGGCCGACCTATGCGGGATGGTCGGGCATCGGCGCGGAGGACGTGATGCTCCATGCCGGCGCCTTCAACTGGAGCTATACGCTCTCCGCCGGTCTCGCCGACCCCTGGGCCAACGGCGCAACCGCCGTTCTCTTTCACGGCACGCGCGACGGCAGCGTCTGGGCGCCGCTGATCGCGGCTACGGGCGCGACCCTCTTCGCCGCGGTCCCCGGCGTCTATCGCCAGATGCTCCGCCAGGGCGACATCGCGCGCCTCGGGACCGGGCGGCTCCGCCACGGCCTGGTGGCGGGCGAAGCGCTGCCGCCGGCTCTCCTGGCGGAGTGGCAGGCCGCCACCGGGCTGCCGCTCTACGAGGCCTTCGGGATGAGCGAATGCTCGACCTTCGTCTCCAACCGGCCGGGCCTGCCGATCCGTCCCGGCAGTCCCGGCCGGCCGCAGCCCGGTCGCCGGATTGCGCCATTGCCGCTCGATGGCGGCGCGGCGCCCCTGCCGCCGGGCGAGCACGGGCTGCTCGCCATCCACCGCAGCGACCCCGGCCTGATGCTCGGCTACTGGCGGCGGCCGGAGGAGGAAGCCGCGGCCTTCCGCGGCGACTGGTTCGTCGCCGGCGACGTGATCTCCTTCGATGGCGACGGCTATGTCTGGTTCCAGGGCCGCGCCGACGACGTGATGAATGCCGGCGGCTACCGGGTCTCGCCGCTCGAGGTCGAGGCGGCGCTCGCCCGCCATGCCGGCGTCGCCGAGGTCGCCGTCGCCGAGCACGAGGTGCGGGAGGGCGTGCGCATCATCGCCGCCTGGGTGGTGCCGCGAACCGGGTTCCTGCCCGGCGCGGCCCTTGCCGAGGAGATCGTCGCGGAAGCCGCAGGAACGCTCGCGTCCTACAAACGCCCGCGCGAGGTCTTCTTCGTCGACGCCCTGCCGCGCACCCCGAACGGCAAGGTGGCGCGTCGTCTGCTCCGAACGCTCGGCGCCGTGCCGGCGCTGGCCCGCCGCCCCGCATAGGCACGGAACCCGAGGCTCCGGAGCCGGCGCGACTCATTTGGGCCGATTTAAGAAATCCGTTTTCTTTTGCTGCGATCCGCATCATGATGGCTGCGTGATCAGGGTTCAGTGCTTCGGGACGGGGATGGCGCTCCGCGGGACCAACCAGGAATTCGGCCGGCCCTACAACCGGCGCATCGTGCTGGAAGCGATCCGGCTCCATGGCCCGTTGACCCGCGCCGACATCGCCCGCCGGGTCGGCCTCACGCCCCAGACCGTCGCCAATATCGTCCGCGAGCTCGAGGTTCAGGGTTTCATCCTGTCCCGCCGGGAGGCGCCGAAGGGCCGCGGCTATCCGGCGGCGTCGCTGGCGCTCAATCCCGATGGCGGCTACGCCATCGGCATCCACGTCACGCCGCGCGGGCTGGAGGCGGGCCTGGTCAATCTCGCCGGGACCATCGTCGCGCGCGCCCGGCGCGATCTCCCGCATATCGATCCCGACACGGCCTTCCGCGAGATCGGGACGATGGTGCCGGCGCTTGCCGCCCACCGTCCCGCCGGCCGCATGCTCGGGGTCGGCCTCGCGATGCCCGGCCCCTTCGATGTCGATTCGATGAGCTTCGTCGGCCCGACCACCCTCGAAGGCTGGAAGGACGTGCCGGTGCGTCAGGTCCTCACGACCGTCACGGGCCTCCCGTCCTTCATCGAGGTCGACCTAGCGGCCGCGGCCAACGCCGAGCAGCTCTACGGCGCGGGCCGCCGCTTCCGCGCCTTCTACTACCTCTTCTTCGGCGTCGGCCTCGGCGGCAGCATGGTCCATGATGGTGCCGCCCTCCGCGGGGCGTGGGGCAACGCCGGCGAGATCGGCCACATGCCGGCGGTTCCCGGCGGCGATCCCTGCCCATGCGGCAATCTCGGCTGTCTCGAGCGCTATGTCTCGCTCGATGCGTATGAACGGCGGCAGGCCGTGCTCGGCGCGGATGGCTGGCTCGCCGAGGCGGCCCCGCTCTTCCGCTCGGCCATACTCACTATCGAGAACCTCTTCGATCCCGAGACGGTCGTGGTCGGCGGCCTCGCCCCGCAGGGGCTGATCGAGCGTCTCGCCGCGGCCGCCATGCCCTTCGCCAACTCGGTCGCCGCCCGTCGCGACCGGGCGGCGCCGCGCGTCACCTTCTCGGGCCTCGGCCCCGACGCGGTGCTGCTGGGCGCCGCCGCCCTCGCCGTCTCGGGCGTCCTCTCACCGCGGTTCGGCATCCTGTTTACCGAGGGTCCCCGGCCTGCATCCCCCGACCCCATCCTCGAAGCATCGGAAGCGCACCCGACATGAGCGACCGCGAGCCCCTTCTCCGCCTGCAGGACATCACCAAGCGCTACGGCGCCATCGAGGCGCTGCGTGGCGTCACCTTCGATGTCGACCGCGGCGAGGTCGTCGCCCTGCTCGGCGACAACGGCGCCGGCAAGTCGACGCTGGTCAAGATCATCGCCGGCG
>JAEZEN010000426.1 GCA_023433185.1 Pseudomonadota bacterium
ACTGGATCCACCGCAGCGTCAACACGGGCAAGACGCCGCTCGTCACCTTCTTCTGCTATCCCGCCGATGCGGGCCAGGACTACGAGATCATCGCCCGCGCCGGCGGCATGAAGACGTTGATCGTCGCCGACGGTGACGGCTGGCGCGAGGCGCCCAACCCGCGCTATCGCGGCCGTGACGCCGGCGAGATCGCCCGCTACACCGCGGCGGCAGCGTGAGCGCCCCCGGCCTCGCGCCGGCCACCGGGCCGACGCTCTACTTTGTCGGGGTCACGACGGGGAAGTCGTCGATCCTCCAGGTCTTCCCGCGCTGGTCCGAGGCGCTCGGCCTTGGCGCCCGGATCGTCGGCATCGATCTGCCGCTGCACGCGCCGGCCGAGGACTATCGCCGCGTCGTCACCTTCATCAAGGACGACCCGCTGTCGCGCGGCGCGCTGGTGACCACCCACAAGATCGACTGCTACCGCGCCACGCGCGACCTCTTCGACGAGATCGAGCCGCTGGCGGAACTGATGGGCGAACTGAGCTGCATCGCCAAGCGCGGCGGCCGCCTCGTCGCATCGGCCAAGGACCCTCTGACCAGCGGCCTCGCGATCGCCGCCATCATGCCGGACGGCCACTTCGCGCGAACCGGGGCCGAAGTGCTCGTCCTCGGTGCCGGCGGGGCGAGCATCGCCATCACCTGGAACCTGATGCAGGCGGCGCGCGGCGCCGACCGTCCGGCACGCATCGTCGTCTCCGACATCGACCAGGGCCGCCTCGACGAGATCCGCCACATCCACGGCCGCTTCGGCTCGGACGTCCCGGTGACCTACGCGCTCTCCCGCCGGCGGAGCGACAACGACCGGCTGCTCGGCGCGCTCTCCCCGGGCTCTCTCGTCATCAACGCCACCGGGCTCGGCAAGGACGGACCGGGCTCGCCGCTCACCGACGCCGCCGTCTTCCCTGAGGGCGGCTACGCGTGGGAGCTCAACTACCGCGGCGACCTCGTCTTCCTTCGTCAGGCCCGCGACCAGGCGGCGGCGCGCCGCCTCACCGTCGAGGACGGCTGGCTCTACTTCCTCCACGGCTGGACGCGGGTGGTCGCCGACGTCTTCGGGGTCGACATCCCGTCGGCAGGCCCGGGCTTCGAGCGCCTGTCGGAACTGGCCGGCGGGCGGCCGACAGGCGCGCCGTGACCCGCATTCTCGTCACCCCGCGCTCGGTGACCGCGGCGCCGGGCGACAGCCTCGACGCGCTCGCCGACGCCGGCTTCGACCTGATCCTCGCGCCACCCGGGCGACAGCCGAGCGAGGACGAGCTCGTGGCGCTGGTCCGCGGCTGTACGGGATGGCTCGCCGGCGTCGAGCCGATCACCGCCCGCGTCCTCGATGCTGCGACCGACCTCCGCGTCATCAGCCGGAACGGCACCGGCATCGATTCGATCGACCTCGATGCCGCCGCGGCACGCGGGGTCCGCGTCATGACCGCCGCTGGCGCCAATGCCCGCGCCGTCGCCGAGCTGACCCTTGCCCTCATGCTCGTCGGGCTCCGCAGCATCGCCGAGAGCGCCGCCGGGATGAAGGACGGGAGGTGGGTGCGGCGCGAGGGACGCGAGCTGTCCGCCGCCACCGTCGGCCTCGTCGGCTGCGGCGCCATCGGCCGTCGGGTCGCCGGCATGCTCTCCGGCTTCGGGAGCGCGATCCGCGCCTACGACGTGAAGCCCGATCCCGGCTTCAGGCCGCCCGGCGACTTTGCCTGGACGGATCTCGACACGCTTGCCGCGGAAAGCACCATCGTCTCTTTCCACTGCCCGGCGGAGCCTGGTGCCCCGCCGCTCTTCGATGCCGGCCGCCTCGCCCGCCTGCCGCGCGGCGCCGGCGTCGTCAACACGGCGCGGGCGAGCCTCATCGACGAGGCGGCACTGCTCGCGGCGCTCGATGAGGGGGCAGTCGGCTGGTACGCCACCGACGTGTTCGCCGTCGAGCCGCCGGGGCGGACGCCACTCGTCGCGCATCCCCGGGTGGTCGCCGTGCCCCATATCGGCGCCTTCACCACCGAGGGCGGCCGCGAGGCGATCCGCGGCGCGGTGGACAACCTCATCGCCGGACTCGGACCGGGACCGGGATGACCGCGCCCCGCCGCGCGCCGGCCCCCGACCGCGACCTGCTCGCGGTCGTTGCCGCGCGGATGCCGGCGCTCCGGAAGTCAGAGCGGAAGGTGGCTGCCGTCGTGCTCGCCGATCCCGATGCGGCCATCGCCGGAACGGTCGCCGGCCTTGCGCGCTCGGCCGGGGTCAGCGACCCGACAGTGATCCGCTTCTGCGAGGCGGTCGGCTGCGACGGCTTCCAGGACTTCCGCATCGCGCTCGCCCGCGGCCGGGCGCTCGCCCTCCCCGCCCATGCCGCGATCACCCGCGGCGACCGGCCGGAAGACGTGATCGGCAAGGTCTTCCAGCATACGCTCGCGAGCCTCGACCGTGCCTGGCGGCGGCTTGCGGCGGCCGAGGTCGGCAGGGCGCTCGACATCCTCGAGGCGGCCGACCGGATCGAGTTCTTCGGCTTCGGCGCCTCGGCCATCGTCGCCCTCGATGCACAACAGAAGTTTCCGCTCTTCGGCCGGCCCTGCATCGCCACCGTCGACGCCCACCAGCAGCACATGGCCGCCCTCACCATGACGCCGGGCGACGCGCTGGTCGCGATCTCCAACACCGGAGAAACGGCGACGATCGTCGCCTGCGCCGCCGCAGCGCAGGAGCGCGGCGCAGGCGTCGTCGCGATCACCGGCGCGGCGGACAGCGCACTCGCCCGGACGGCCGACGCCGTGCTCGTCGTCGAGACGCACGAGAACACCAACGCCTACACGCCGGCCACGTCGCGGCTCGCCGCGCTCGTCGTCATCGACATCCTTGCCACCGGCATGGCACTGCGGCTCGCGCCGGACAGGCTCAGGGAGGTCGCCGACATGAAACGGAGCCTCGCCCGCATGCGGGGGAGCGACGCGGCGTAGCCGTCGCCCCTCAACCGAGGAGCGTCAGGAGGCCCGTGAGCAGCGCCGTCGGCGTCGGCGGGCAGCCGGGCACGTGAAGGTCCACCGGCACCACCTTGTCGGCGCCGCCCTCGACCGCATAGGAGCGGGCGAAGATGCCGCCGTCCCGGGCGCAGTCGCCCACCGCGACCACCCATTTCGGCGCGGGTGTTGCGTCGTATGTCCGCAGCAGCGCCTCTCGCATGTTCTTCGTCACCGGCCCGGTGACCATCAGCACGTCGGCATGTCGGGGCGAGGCGACGATGTGGAGCCCGAAGCGCTCGAGGTCGTAGAAGGCATTGTTGAGCGCGTGCATCTCGAGCTCGCAGCCGTTGCAGGAGCCGGCGTCGATCGCGCGGATGGCGAGGCTTCGCCCGAGGCGCCTGCGGGCGGCGCCGTCGAGGGAGGCCGCGAGGGCCGAGAGCTCGGGATCGTCGATGCGCGGCGGCGGCTCGGTGAGCGGCGCCCGCATCAGCCCTTCAAGGAGGAATCTCCGCATCGCGCGCTCCGTCACTTCTCGGTTGCCGTGAACGAGCCGTCCCAGCCGGCCGGCGGCGGGTCAAGCCGCCAGCCGGCGATCCGGGTCGCATAGAGGTCGTAGAGCTTGTCGAGGCTGGCGAGCCCGAAGGCGCGAAGCTCGGCGAGCTTCGCCTCGGCGGCATCCCAGGCCTGCGCCCGGTATTCGGCGATCATCGCGGCATGGACCGGGGCAAGGCGCTCGACCGCGGCCGGGTCGCCCAGGGCCGCCGCCAGCGTATAGAGGCGGCTCGGCGCCGTGCGGCCCTTGACCTTGATCAGGTCGAGCTCGAGCTTCGGCGCCGGCACCTGGTCGGCCGTTGTCTCGCCGATGACGATGGTCATGCCGTAGACCTTGGACAGGCCCTCGAGACGCGAGGCGACGTTCACGTCGTCGCCGATCGCCGAATAGTCGAAGCGCTGGGCCGAGCCGAGATTGCCGACGCAGCAATTGCCGGTGTTGATGCCGATGCCGATCGACACCGGGACGAAGGGCCGGCCGGCCGCCTTCGCCTCCTCCTCCCACCTGCGGTTCAGGTCCTTCATCCCTGCGGCCATGCCGATCGCCGCCTGGCAGGCATTGGCGGCGTGGTCCCGATCGTCGAGCGGGGCGTTCCAGAACGCCATGATGGCGTCGCCCATGTACTTGTCGATGGTGCCGCGGCGCTGGAGGATGATGTCGGTCAGCGGCGTCAGAAGGGTGTTGATGAAATGGGTCAGCTCGTGGGCGGTCAGGCGCTCCGAGATCGAGGTGAAGTTGCGGACGTCGCAGAAGAGGATCGACAGCTCGCGGACCTCGCCGCCGAGTTCCAGCCGCTCGGGATGGGCGATGAGTTCGTCGACCACATCCGGCGAGACATAGTGCGAGAAGGCGACGCGCACCTGCGCCCGCTGCTGCTCGACCCGGCGGTAGATGTAGAGGACGGCCGCGGCAACGAGGAGCGCGAGCGCCAGCGCCGGGTAGGACGGATCGAGGAGCAGGTCGAGATGGCGGTAGGCGAGCCACGCGCCGGCGAAGATCGCCGCGACCACCGTGATGCCGACGGCCGCCGCGGCCAGCGCCGGCAGACGCGGCATGATCGCGGCGAGGATCAGGCCGACGACGATGACGATCAGCAGCTCGAGCGCCGGCCCGTAGTCGGGCCGCGTGAGCTGCCGTCCGGCGAGGATGTGCTCGAGCGCCTGCGCCTGGATCTCGACCCCCGGGATCGAGGCGTCAAGCGGCGTGGCGCGCAGGTCGTTGAGGCCCGGTGCACTGGTGCCGACCAGCACGATGGTGCCGGCGACGTCGGCGGCATCGTTCGACCCGTTGAGCACCGTCACCGCCGGGATGAAGGCGGCCGGGTTCGACGGCCGGAACTGGAGAAAGATGGCGCCGTCGGGATCGGTCGGGAACTCGATGTGCCCGACCTTGATGTTGTTGAGCCCGGTAGCGCTGCCGAACGCCTCCTCGCCGCTCGCGTTCGATGACTTGAGGATGAAGGTCGACGCCCCCTGCGCCACGCGCAGGGTCTCCGCCGCGAGGCTCGGCACCAGCTGCTCGCCGACCCGGAAGATCAGGCCGACACGCCGCACGACCTGGTCGCGATCGGGAATCCAGTTGAGTGCCCCGACGCCGAGCGCCGGCTCGTCCAGAATCGCAAGGTTCCCGGTCGACCCGGCGAAAGCGGCGATGAAGGGCCGCGGGTCATCGCCGGCGACGGCGAAGCCGGCCTTGACCGGCGGCGGCGGCCCTTCCCGCCCGGTGAGGACCGTCGCCATCACCGTCGGGCTCGTGCCGATGGCTTCGGCGAGCCGGGCATCGTTGTCGGGCAGGCCAGCGAGCGCCTCGGCGAGCAGCGCCGCCTGCTCCGGCGGGAGCGAAGCGAGAAACTGCTCCGGCGCATTCTGGTCGGCCTCGGCGAACAGCACGTCGAACGCCACCGCCGCGGCGCCCTGGTCGCGGAGGGTTTCGAGGAGGCGGGCGACGGTGGTGCGCGGCCACGGCCACTGGCCGACCGCGGCGAGCGAAGCCTCGTCGATGTCGACGATGCGCACCGGCAAGGCCGGGTCGTATTCCTGCGGGGCGACCCGCTGGTAGGAATCGAAGGCGATGAGGCGGAGCGCCTGGAGCGCGAAGGGATCGGCGACGCGGAGCGCGGTCGCCCCGGCGAGGACGACGAGGACGAGAAGCAGATAGGTCCAGCCGGCACGGAACGTCATGCGGCCGGCCCCCCGTCAGCCTGCAGGTCGGCAGCATTCACGCGGAACGGGCCCCCAGCTTCGGACATGCTCCCGCCTCCTACCATATCGGCCTGCTACAGGTCGTGGCCCGAATAGGAGCAGTTGAAGGATTTGTTGCAGAGCGGGAAGTCGGCAACGATGTTCCCCTCGATGACGGCCTCCAACAGCGGCCACTGGAACCACGACGGGTCGCGCAGGTGGCAGCGCCGAACGCGGCCGGCTCCGTTCATCCGGACCCAGGCGAGGACCGGGCCGCGGAACGACTCGACCATCCCCATGCCTTCGCCCCGACCCGCGGCGAGCGGCGCCGCCAGCGGCCCCTCTGGCAATTGCGCGGCGATCTGCTCGATCAGCCCGAGGCTCGCCTCGACCTCGCGGATGCGGATCCAGATTCGCGCATTGACATCGCCCTCGCCGAGCATGGGCACGTCGAAGGCGAGCGCCTCGTAGGGCGCGTAGGGCAGGTCGCGGCGGACGTCGAAGGCCTGCCCCGCCGCCCGGCCGATGATGCCGCCGGGCGCGAAACGCGCCGCAAGCCCCGGATCGAGCCGGCCCGCGCCGACCGTCCGGTCGAGGAGCGACGCGGTCGAATCGTAGAGCGCCACGAGACGCGGGAAGGTCGTGCCAATCCCGGCCAGCAGCGCCCGAAGCGCCTCGAGACCGGCGGCGTCGAGGTCGGCCGCCACGCCGCCGGGGATCACCCGGTCCATCATCAGCCGGTGCCCGAAGGCCGCGGCAGAGAATCGCAGCACGCGCTCGCGGAGCACGGCCGTATGCGCGTGCATGAGCGCGAAGGCGGCGTCGTTGCAGATCGCGCCGATATCGCCGAGATGGTTGGCGACGCGCTCGACCTCGGCCATCAATGCCCGCAGCCATACCGCGCGGGACGGCGGCTCGGTGCCGCTCGCGGCCTCCAGCGCCCGGGCGAAGGCGAGCGCATAGGCGACCGTCGAATCGCCCGAGGTGCGGCCGGCGAGCCGGGCGACGGTTGCGACATCGGCGTCGGTCGTCAGGCCGTCGATGCCCTTGTGGACATAACCGAGCCGCTCCTCGAGCCGGACCACCGTCTCGCCGCTCGCGGTGAAGCGGAAGTGCCCGGGCTCGATGATCCCGGCATGGACCGGCCCGACCGGGATCTGGTGGAGGCCGGGCCCCTCGGCCGGCAGGAAGCGGTAGGCGGCGGCGTGGGCCGGCGCCAGCAACGGCGGCGACGTGGCGGCCAGCGGCCTGAGCTGCCCCCATCGCCCATGGTCGAGCCAGGCCCGGTCGTCCGGCGCGCCGATGGCGACGAGGCCGTAGAGGTCGTGGATCGCCCGTTCGAGCCGGATGGCGGGGGCATGGTGCGCGCCCACCGAGGGAAACCCGCCCTCGGGACAGGCGAGGCTGAGGACCGCCACCCGGCTGTCCTCGCGAAGCGCCATGTGCACCGCCCCCGGCTCGGCCCACAGCGAGAGGAGCACGAGCCGCCCGTCGCCGAGCGCCGCCGCCGCGGCACGCCACGCCGCCGCATCGACCGCATGACGCGGCCACGGGAGATGGCCGGGGAGCGGCGGCCGGTCGGAGAGGAGGGACGCGAGGACCGTCATCGCCCTCATCCAAGCTGCGCCGCGACGTGCTCGAACCAGGTGACGAGCACCGGCGGCAGGTAGAGCCCGGCGGCGAGCACCAGGGCGAAGTGGACGAGCATCGGCACGACGGAGGCCCGCCCCGGCGACGTCGACCCGCTCGGCGCACCGAAGGCAAGGCCGGAGAGCCGCAGGGCGAGGGCGCCGAAGGCGACGAGGAGGCCGATCACCAACGGCACGGCCAGCAGCGGCGTATCCCCGACCGCCGACGACACCACCAGGAACTCGCTCATGAAGAGGCCGAAGGGGGGCAGGCCGGCGATGGCGACGACCCCGAAGACGAGGCCCCAGCCGAGCACCGGGTGGCTCGCGGTCAGCCCGGTGATGCGGGCGATGTCCTGCGTGCCCTTGATCTGCGTGATGTGGCCGACGGCGAAGAAGATGCCCGACTTGGTCAGCGCATGCATGACCATGTGGAGGAGCCCCGCGAAGTTGGCGAGCGGCCCCCCGAGGCCGAAGGCGAAGGCGAGGATGCCCATGTGCTCGATCGAGGAATAGGCGAACATCCGTTTGATGTCGGTGCGCCGGTAGAGCATGAAACCGGCGAAGAGGATCGTCGCCAGCCCCACCGTCACCATCAGCGGCCCGGGGGCGAGCGCCGCCGGATTGGCCGCGAGCAGCATCTTGAAGCGCAGCACCGCGTAGAGCGCCACATTGAGGAGCAGCCCCGAAAGCACGGCCGAGATCGGCGTGGGACCCTCGGCATGGGCGTCCGGCAGCCAGGCCTGAAGCGGCGCGAGGCCGACCTTGGTGCCGTAGCCGAGGAACAGGAAGACGAAGGCGAGATCGAGGAAGGCGGGGTCGAACGCGCCGGCCCGGGCCACGAGCACCGTCCACAGCATCGCCTCGGTGCCCTCGCCGACCACCGGCTGCGCCGCCATGTAGACGAGGATCGTTCCGAACAGCGCCAGCGCGATCCCGACGCTTCCCAGCAGGAAGTATTTCCACGCCGCCTCGAGCGCCTCGGGCGTGCGGTAGATGCCGACCATCAGCACGCTGGTCAGGGTCGCGATCTCGACTGCGACCCACATGACGCCGATGTTGTTGGCGACCAGCGCGAGGTTCATCGCGAAGGTCAGCACCTGGTACATCGCGTGGTAGAGGCGGAGGTAGCCCGGCGTCAGGCGCCCGACGGCGACCTCGTGCCTGATGTAGGTGGCGCTGAAGATCGCGGTGGTGAAGGCGACGAAGGTCGAGAGCACCACGAACACGGTGTTGAGATCGTCGACGAGGAAGGCGCCGCCCGGTACCGGCCGCGGCGCGACGAGGAGACCAAGCGCGGCCAGGAAGGCAAGGAAGCTCGCCGCGACATTGAGCCGTGCCGCGAGCCGCGGGGCCGGGACGAGGGCCAGCACCGCCGCCGCGACCAGCGGGACGACGAGGATCGCGATCTCGGGCCGGAAGGGCAGCGCGATCACCGGCGCTCTCCCCGTGCCCGGTCGACCGCCTCGATGTCGACGCTGTCGAAGCGCTCGCGGATGCGCGACAGCACGATGCCGATGACGATGAGGGCGATGAGCACCGAGAAGGCGACACTGATCTCGACAACGAGCGGCATGCCGAGCGCGCCGGTCGCGGCGAGGATCAGGCCGTTCTCGAGCGACATGAAACCGACCACTTGGCTCACCGCGTTGCGGCGCGTCACCATGATCAGGAGCCCGAGGAGGACCACCGAGAGCGCGAAGGCGAGGTCCTCGCGGGCGAGGGGTGCCGCGGCCTCGGTGACGCGCAGCATCACCACCAGCGACAGCGCCACCAGCGCCATGCCGGCAAGCATCGTCGGCCCGAAGCCGCCCACGGTCTCGATCTCGCGGTGGATGCCGAAGCGCCGGACGATGCGGCGGAGCGCCATCGGGATGGCAAGGCCCTTGAAGAGGAGAGCGATCCCCGCCGTGACGTAGAGGTGCGGCGCATCCTGGACATGGGCCTGCCACGCCACCGACGCGGCGAGCACGAAGGCCTGCGCCGCGAAGACGGTGAGGAGCGCCGACATTCGGTCCTGGTAGAGCATCACGAACGAGGTCAGCACCAGGCTGCCGGCGAGCAGGTGCGCGATGTCGAAGGACAGGCCGTCCATCAGATGCTCCGCGACACGAAGAGAAGGAGCGTGGCCAGGAGCCCGAGCATCAGCCCGGCGCCGAGGAAGTCCGCGACCCGGAAAACCCGCATCTTGGCGATCGAGGTCTCGAACAGGGCGAGCAGGATGCTGCCCGCGGCCAGCTTGGCGAGCCACGCGGCCAGGCCGAGGGCGAGCGCACCGGCGCCGGCCGCCAGCGGCGCCACCGGCCAGGGCAGGAAGACACAGGCGATCAGTGACAGGTAGAGGACGAGCTTCAGCGCACCGGCGAGTTCGACAAGGGCGAGGTGGCGGCCGGAATATTCGAGCACCATCGCCTCGTGCACCATGGTCAGCTCGAGATGGGTCGCCGGGTTGTCGACGGGCACGCGGCCGTTCTCGGCGATCGCCACGAGCACCAGCGCAACCAGGGCGAGGCCGAGCGAGACCCGGAGACCGACATCGCCCGTGGCGAACATGGTGGACACGGTCGAAAGCTGGGTCGAGCCGGCGACGAGCGCCACGGTGAACACCATCATCATCATCGCCGGCTCGGCGAAGGAGGCGACCATCACCTCGCGGCTCGACCCGATGCCGCCGAAGGCGGTGCCGACATCCATGCCGGCGAGCGCCAGGAAGAAGCGCGCCGATCCGAGGAGGGCGATGATGGCGATGAGGTCGGCCGACCACGAGAACAGGAGGCCGCTCGCGAAGGTCGGCACCAGCGCTGCGGCGACCCAGGTGAAGGCGAAGACGAGGTAGGGCGTCGCACGGAACAGCCACGAGGCGTTGTCGGCCAGCACCACCTCCTTCCGCAGCAGCCGCGCGAGATCGCGATACGGCTGGAGCACCGGCGGCCCCTGGCGCCGCAGGAGCCGCGCCTTGGCCGAGCGGACGCAGCCGGTGACCAGCGGCGCCACCGCGAGCACCACGATCATCTGCAGGCCCTGGACCGCGAAATCGACGATCATGGCCAGACCGCGAGCACGAGGAGCAGGAGGACGAGCGCGGCGAAGACGACGCCGAGATAGCGCCGCACGGTGAGAAACTGGAACGGGTCGAGCCGATCGGCGACGGCGCCCACACCGTCCGCCAGCGGCTGGTAGAGGCCGTCCCAGGCGAGATCCCGGGTCTCCACCGACAGCGTGGCGGGTCGCAGCTCCCCGGGCGCCGGCATGTCGACGCGCTCGCGGGTGCGGTAGACCCGGGCGAAGACCCGGCGGAGCGGCTGGGCGAAGCTCGCCGCCGTATACTGGGTCGCCGGGCTCGGGTCGGGGAAGCCGCAATCCCAGGCCGGTGCCCGGCGCAGCGCGCGGGACGCGAGGCGGTGGATCGCGAACGCAGCGATCACGGCCGAGGCGGCGATGAAGAGGAAGACGAGGAGGCCGTTGTAGGAGCTGCGGCTTTCCGCGACGGGGACGATCGAGAGCCACGGGATAGCCGCCTGATCGGGCATCCGGCCGCCGACCAGCGCCGCGGTCACCGGCGCCAGCGCATCCATGACGAAGCCGGGGAGGACCCCGAGGACGAGGCAGAGCGCGGCGAGGCCGAGGAGTACCCCGGTCGACCAGCGGTCCGCCTCCTCGGCCCCGGCCGCCTCGGCCGAGCGCGCCCGGCCGAGGAAGGACACGCCGTAGAGCCGGACGAAGCACGCGGCAGCCAGCGCCGCCGACAGGGCCAGCATGGCGCCGACCGCCGGGATGAGGATCTTGAGGTCCCACGCCGGCAGATCGGGGCTGAGCAGCACCGCCTGGAAGGTCAGCCACTCCGAGACGAAGCCGTTGAGCGGCGGCAGGGCCGCGATCGCGGCGGCACCGACGAGCATGGCGACCGCGGTCCGCGGCATGCGGTGGATGAGGCCGCCCAGCCGATCCATGGCCCGCGCGCCGCTGGCATGCACCACGGCGCCGGCTCCGAGGAAGAGCAGCGACTTGAAGGCCGCGTGATTGAGGGCGTGGAGGAGGGCCGCGGTCAGGGCCAGCGCCGCCGCCCCGGGCATCGCGTTGGCCCGGAAGGCGAGCGCCAGGCCGAGGCCGACGAAGACGAGGCCGATGTTTTCGATCGTCGACCAGGCGAGCACGCGCTTCACGTCGTCCTGGATCAGCGCGTAGAGGATGCCGAGCACCGCCGTGCCGGCGCCGAGAACCAGCACCACCGTCGCCCACCACCAGGCGGTCTCGCCGAGGAGG
>JAEZEN010000527.1 GCA_023433185.1 Pseudomonadota bacterium
CCTCCGGGCCCGGCTTCGCCGGGTGGCGGGGCGCGCCGCGCCACGGCGGGGGGAGCGCCGCGGCATTGGCGGGCACCACCGTCTGGTCGGCTTCGCCGTGCCAGATCGCGACGCGGGGCCATGGACCCGCATGCGCCGAGGCGGCCTGCACCAGCCGGTGGAGTTCGCGCTCGCCGGGCAGGCCGGCGCCGCGCATCCGGTCGAATGCCTGCGGCGCGGTGGTGGCGGTTCCATAGGGCAGGCCGGCGATGATGGCACCGGCGGCGAAGAGCTCGGGATGGGTGGCGAGCATGACGCCCGCCATGGCGCCGCCCGCCGACAGGCCGGTGATGAAGATGCGCCCCCGGTCGAGGCCGCGCCGCGTCACCAGCGCGTCGATCATGTGGCGGATCGACAGCGCCTCGCCGCCGTCGCGCGCGATGTCGCCCGGCAGGAACCAGTTGAAGCAGAGGTTGGGATTGTTGGCCCGCTGCTGTTCCGGATAGAGCAGGGCGAAGCCCGCCTGGTCGGCCAGCCGCGACCAGCCGGCACTGTGGTCGTAGCCCGCAGCGGTCTGCGTGCAGCCGTGCAGGACGACGACCAGCGGAGCGCCGGGGCGCAGGCCGTCGGGAACGTAGTATCGCGCCGCGAGGCCTCCCGGATTGGCGCCGAAGCCGGACAATGTCGCGAGGCGATCCGGACTTGCGGCGTCAGAACCCGCCGCGGCATGCTGGGCCCGCAGCGCGTTGAGCCGCGCGATGGTGTCGGCAATGTTTCGCAAGCGTTCCGTCCTTCCTCGTGGTGCCCGGCGCCGGACGGGAGAGTGTGCATCGCAGCAATATCGTTGTTGCATCGCACAACGACAAGGGCGAACCTGCACATGCGGAGGGAAGCGCCGGACAGTCGGAGCAAGGCGGGGGCGCGTATCGTTGTCGCGGGCATCCCGCTAATGTGGGGACGAGAATGCCCTTCTGCCGGATAGGCGTCGCTGGGCGGGAGGAACGCGATGGCTCCCGGTCCCCGCTTGCCTGCGCCGGGGCGATCCGCGCAGGGCGAAACGAGGGGCGGCCGTGACGACACTGCTTGCGAGGAATGCCGAGGTCGTCGTCACCATGGACGGCGCGCGGCGGGAGTTGAAGGACGCCGGGCTCTTCGCCCGCGACGGCATCATCGAGGCGGTCGGCCCGACCGACACCCTGCCGGACACCGCCGACAGGGTGCTCGACCTGAAGGGGCACATCCTGCTGCCGGGCCTGGTCAACTGCCACCACCACCTGGACCAGGTGCTCACCCGCAACCTGCCGGCCGGCCAGAGCACCAACCTGTTCCCGTGGCTCAGGGCGCACTACCGGATCTGGGCTTCGCGGACGCCGGAGGACACGCGCACGGCGGTCCTGGTCGGCTGTGGCGAACTGGCGCTCTCGGGCTGCACGACGGTCTTCGACCACGCCTATGTCTTCCAGAACGGCTGCCGGGTCGACGACCAGATCGCCGCCGCGGCCGAACTCGGCATCCGCTTCGTCGTCTCGCGCGGCAGCATGTCGCTTGGCGAGTCCAGGGGCGGCCTGCCGCCGGACGACTGCGTCGAGGAGGAGGATGCGATCCTTGAGGACTCCGTCCGCGTGATCGAGCGCTATCACGATCCCAGGCCCGGCTCGATGCTGCAGATCGCGCTCGCGCCATGCTCGCCGTTCTCCGTCACCGCCGACCTGATGCGCGAGTCGGCGACGCTTGCCCGTCGCCACGGCGTCGGGCTCCACACCCATCTCTGCGAAACCCTCGACGAGGAGCGCTACACGCTCCAGACCAGGGGGCTCCGGCCGGTCGCCTACATGGAGACGCTCGACTGGGTGGGGCCCGACGTCTGGTTCGCCCACGCCGTTCATGTCAGCGACGACGAGGTGCGGCTGTTCGCCAGGAAGGGCGCCGGCGTCTGCCACTGCCCGTCCTCCAACATGCGGCTCGCCTCGGGCATCGCGCCGGTGAAGGCGTACCGCGATGCCGGGGTCCGCATCGGGCTCGGCGTCGACGGCTCGGCGAGCAACGACGGCAACAGCCTGCTTCTCGAGGTGCGCCAGGCGATGCTGCTCGCCCGGCTCAGGATCGGCCTGCGGCCGCCCGAGGGACCGCAGACGGTGCTCTCGACCTCCGACCCGCTCCGCGCGGCGGAGTGGATGACGGCCCGCGAGGCGCTCGAGATCGGGACGATCGGCGGCGCCGCGGTGCTCAACCGCACCGACATCGGCTCGCTCGAGCCCGGAAAGTGCGCCGACTTCTTCACCCTCGACCTCGACCATATCGCCTATGCGGGCGCGCTGTCCGATCCGGTGGCCGCAGTGGTGTTCTGCGCGCCGACCCGGGCGCGGCACACGGTGGTCGGCGGACGGATGATCGTCGAGGATGGCGAGATCGTCACGCTCGACATGGAGCCGGTGGTGGCCGAGCACAACCGGAACGCCGCCCGCCTCGCGGCCCTCCACGCCTGACGGCGGGCGCTATCGGGTCCGGCGGCGGCCGGGCGGCCGCTGTCCGGTCAGCCGTCGATCACCACCGCAACCGCGTCGCCGTCGACGTTCTCCTGGCCCTCGCTGACATGCACCGCGGTGACGGTGCCGGCGATGGGCGCCTCGTGCGGGAACTCCATCTTCATCACCTCCATGATGAAGAGGACGTCGCCCTCCTTGACCGTGTCGCCGGGCTTCACCAGCACCTTCCAGATGTTGCCGGGCGACTGAGTCCTGACCTCTTCGGCCATCGTGTACCCTCCGGGAATGGCGGGCGCCGTCAGACCGGCGCCAGCAGGTCCGCCTTGTGAACGTCGAGGAAGTTGGTGAAGGTCCGTCCCGCGACGAAGGCGGGATGGTCGAGCACCGCGCGGAGCAGCGGAAGGTTGGTCGCCGGGCCTTCCACCACGGTATGGGCGAGCATGGCTCGGCCGCGGGCGATCGCGTCGGCGCGGTCGCTCCCCTTGACGATCAGCTTGGCGATGAGCGGATCGTAGAAGGGCGTGATCGCGTCGCCTTCTTCGAAGCCGGTGTCGACGCGGAAGCCCTCGCCCGCGGGAAACGAGACCCGGCTGAGCATGCCCGGCGACGGCATGTAGTTCTTCGCCGGATTCTCCGCATAGACGCGGAGCTCGATGGCATGGCCCTCGGTGCCGATATCGGCCTGGCCGAAGCCCGAAAAGTCGTCGCCGCGGGCGAGCCGAAGCTGCATCTGGACGAGGTCCAGCCCGGTGATCATCTCGGTCACGGCATGCTCGACCTGGATGCGGGTGTTCATCTCGAGGAAGTAGAAGGCGCCCGAGGCGTCGTCGTAGATGAACTCGACCGTGCCGGCGCGGGCATAGTCCTGGCTCGCGGGGAGGGCCGCGGCCGCCTCGGCCATCCGCGTCCGGGTCGCCGCGTCGAGGGCCGGCGATGGGCCCTCCTCGATCACCTTCTGGAAGCGGCGCTGCACCGAGCATTCGCGCTCGTAGAGGTGGACGGCGCGGCCGTTGCCGAAGCCGAAGACCTGGACCTCGATGTGCCGCGCCGTGGGCACGTAGCGCTCGAGATAGACGGTGGGGTTGCCGAAGGCGCGCTCGGCCATGCCGCGCGTCGCCGCGACGACGGCGGCGAGGTCTTCGGGGCGGTCGACGCGGCGCATGCCGATGCCGCCGCCGCCGCCGGCCGCCTTGACCAGCAGCGGGAAACCCGTCGCCGTGCCGTGGCCGGCGATCGCGTCCGCCTCCGCTTCGGCGAAGCGCGGGCTGCCCGGCAGCACCGGGACGCCGGCCTCGGCGGCGATCGCCCGGGCCCGGCCCTTGTCACCCATCGCGGCGATCGTCGCCGGATCGGGGCCGATCCAGGTCAGGCCGGCCTCGGTGACGGCCCCGGCGAAGTCGGCGTTCTCCGAGAGGAGCCCGTAGCCGGGGTGGACGGCGTCGGCCCCGGCCGCGCGGGCGGCCGCAAGCACGGCCTCGACATCGAGATAGCTGCGGTCGACGCGCGACGGCCCGACATGGTGCGCCGCGTCGGCCAGGCGGACGTGACGCGCGTCGCGGTCGGCATCCGAATAGATGGCGATGGCCTCGATCCCGAGGTCCCGGCAGGCGGCGATGACGCGGCAGGCGATTTCGCCGCGGTTGGCTACGAGGACTCTCTTCAAGGGGAATGGTCCGTTTCTTTGGCCTGGACTACGTCTTTCGGCTGGCGAGATAGCCCTTCACGTCGAACGTCTCGTCGGTGATGCGATACTTGTAGGTGCCGGCCTGGGCCGCTTCCCAGATCTCGTCATATTCGAGGGCGTTGACGTTGAAGTAGCGCAGCCGGTCGCCAGCCTGAAGCAGGACGCCATCCTCGGGAAAGACCGCCGGAGTCTTCGAGTTGGGCTCGTAGATGTTGACGGCGAGGCGGCCGATGAGCTGGTAGCCTCCCGGGCTCGCCACCGGGTAGGCGCCGGTCGAGAAGCCGGCCAGCGCCACCAGCCGTGCCGAGGTGAAGCTCCGCGGCGTCCGGTATTTCGGCGCCTTGAGCCTCTTGGTCGGGTCGAGCGGCAGCGAGAAGTAGCAGCCCGGCGTGAAGCCCACGCAGACGATCCAGTAGTCGGTGCCGGTGTGGCGGGCGATCACCTCGTCGACGTCGATCCCGTTGCACTCGGCGACGAAGTCGATGTTCTTCTTGACGTTGAAGCGCTTGGCGAGTTCCGCCGACCACGGGTCGTCGTACCACATCGGCAGTTCGATCAGCCGCGAAGGCAGGGTGTCGACATCGGCGACGGTCTCCTGGATCGGCATCACCGCCCGCTTCAGCGACTCGTGGTCGGTCTCGAAACGGTCGAAGAGGAGGCCGAGCTCGCGGAACGACGGGATGATCTCGATGATCCCCGGCACCCCGGCCTTCCTCAGGGCGTCGGCCAGCGCCAGGACCTTGAAGTTGAGGCTGAGATCGGCCTCGTCGCCGAACTCCACGGCGAGGTAGCAGTCGCCCAGGGGGCGGTAGATCGGCTCGTCGTAGATCATGCACTTGCCCTCTGCCGTCCGTCGTCCGCCGGCGCCTGCCACGCTGCGGCGTTCACCCCTTCCTCGGCGAGGACCGTCCGCACGGTCCGCGCGATGTCGACCGAGTTCGGCCCGTCGCCGTGAACGCAGATCGTCTCCGCGGCGAGCGGGATCGCCGTGCCCGTCACGGATTCGACGACGCCCTCGGCGAGGAAACGGCGCAGCCGCCGGGCGACGTCCTCGAGGTCCTTTGCCGTCTTCTTCCGCTCGACGATCAGCTTGGCCTCGTCGGAATAGCCGAGGTCGAAATAGACCTCGCCGACCACGTCGATGCCGAGCGCTTGCGCCGCCCGCGGCAGGGCGTGCATCTCGACCGGCGCCGGCCAGTAGAGCAGGGGCGCCGGGCAGGTGTCGCGGATCGCCTCGGCCACCGCGGCGGCGACCTCCTCCTGGTCATGGAGCATGACATAGAGCGCGCCATGCGGCTTGACGTGGTGGAGCGCCTTGCCCCGCGCCGCGAGGAACGCCGAGAGCGCGCCGACCTGGTAGACGACCATGGCGTAGGCGTCGTCCGGCGTGATGTCCATCCTGCGGCGGCCGAAGCCGGCGAGGTCCGGGAGGCCGGGATGGGCACCCACCGCGACGCCATTGTCGGCGGCGAGCGCCACGGTCTTCCGCATCACCAGCGGGTCGCCGCCGTGGAAGCCGCAGGCGACATTGGCCGTGGTGATCAGCGGCATGATCGCGTCGTCGGCGCCCATCGGCCAGTTGCCGAAGCTCTCGCCGCAGTCGCAGTTGATGTCGATGCTTGACCGGCTCATGATGCGTCGAGTGCCGCCCGAGCGTCCTTCAGCCGCTGCCAGATGTCCTTGATGATCGCGATGCCCTCCTCGGCGCGGACCTTGCGGAAGGTGAGTGCCCCTTTCGGCGCGATCTGGCCCATCTTGCCGAGGTCGGCCGAGATCACCGTGGCGATCTTGGCGTAGCCGCCGGCAGTCGGGTTCTCGACGCCCATGACGATCGGCTCGATGCCGCCCGGCACCTGGATGCCGCCGACCGGGATCACGTCGTCGACGATGTCGGCCGGCCCGGAGCCGGCGTCGCGGGTCAGGTAGTCCGGCCGCGGGTGCAGTTCGAGCGGCGGCCCGACGAGGCGCATGCCCATCCGGTCAGACACCGGCGACAGCTTCCATTCGGTGCCGAGGAACGTGTCGACGCCCTTGGCCGTGAACATGAAGTCCTGGGGGCCGAGCACGACGCGGATCACGGTCGGTTCCTCGGGAGCGGCGGGCAGGCCGGCGAGGTGGCGCTTGGCGAGCCTCGCCACCGGCGCCGTCGGCGGGAACGTCTTCAGCCGGTCGCCCTTGCGGAGCGCCCGGCCGTCGAGTCCACCCTGGGAACCGCGCACATAGGTGGCGCGGCTGCCGATGACGAGCGGCACGTCGATGCCGCCGGCGATGGCGAGATAGCCGCGGGCGCCCGACTTCACGGTCCCGCATTTCAGCACGCCGCCGGCCGGCACCACGATCGGCCGGAAGCGCGCGACCGGCGCGCCGGCGTGGGTCGCGGCCATGTCGGCGCCGGCAAGCGCGACGACCGTCTCTTCGGGATAGCGGAGCGCGACGCCCTTCACCAGCATCTCGATCCCGGCGGCCCCCGGCCCGGCGCGGCTGAGGGGCGGCGGCGTCAGGTCGTTGCCGACGAGCAGATTGGCGATGGCGAGGCTGTAGAAGTCCTGCGCTCCGGCGGGCGGGATGCCGCGCGACAGGAAGCCGGGACGGCCGCCGTCCTGGATCGTCGACTGCAATCCTCCGTCGAGGACCTCGATCATCGCCTGCTCCGCGCCGAAAGGAATATCCAGAAAGATCAATTATCTTTACCTTTTCAATATGAAGAGGGGTGCCGGGGCTGTCAACACCATTCCCGCGGCGCGGGTGCGGCTTCCTCCGTGGCTTCAAGAAGGACGCAGTCGTTGTCAAAACGTTCGCGATAACAGGCGGATGGGCCCGCTTGACACCCGCACGGCCTGCGTTTTATAAAAGGTAAAATGTTTTTACTTTTTGAGGTTGCCCATGCCGCAGGCAGATGCTGACCAGTCGCGCGTGACCTACGGTCACTGGATCGGCGGCGCGGACCGGGCGTCGTCGTCGGGTGGGGTCTTTCCGTCCTACAATCCCACCACGGGCACCGTATGGGGCGATTTCGCCCTCGGCGAAAAGACCGATGTCGCGGACGCCGTCGCGGCGGCCAAGACCGCCTTCGGGACGTGGAAGGCGCTCTCGCCGACCCGCCGCGGCCGGCTCCTGATGCGCTGGGCCGATGCGATCCACGCGAACGCGGAGAAGATCGGCCGCATCGAGACCTCGCAGAACGGCAAGCTCCTCAACGAGATGGTGCTGCAGGCCCGCATCGTGCCGGACTGGCTCTACTACTATGGCGGCCTCGCCGACAAGGTCGAGGGACGGGTCATCCCGCTCGACCGGACGTCGGTGCTCAACTACACGCTGCGCGAACCGCTCGGCGTCGTCGGCGTCATCATGCCGTGGAACTCGCCGCTGTTCCTCGCGATCATGGCGGTCGCCCCGGCGCTCGCCGCCGGCAACACCGTCGTCATCAAGCCGTCGGAGGTGACGCCGGCCTCGGTCATCGAGGCGGCGCGGCTGGCCGAGGAGATCGGCATCCCGGCCGGCGTCATCAACGTCGTCACCGGCGACCGGGCCACCGGCGAGGCGCTGGTCGATCATCCCGACGTTGCCAAGGTCGCCTTCACCGGCGGCGTCGAGGCCGGCCGCGCCATCGGCGCGCGCGCCGCCGCGCGCCTCGCCCACGTCACGCTGGAACTCGGCGGCAAGAGCGCCAACATCGTCTTCCCCGACGCCGACATGAAGCAGGCCGAGGCGGGGCTGCTCGCCGGCATCTTCGCCGCCGCCGGCCAGACCTGTGTCGCCGGCTCGCGGGCGCTGGTCCACAGGAAGATCCGCGACGACGTGCTCGAGATCCTGTCGAAGCGGGCCGCCGGCATCGTCATCGGCGACCCGCTCGATCCGGCGACGCAGATGGGGCCGGTCGCCTCCAGGGCCCAGCTCGAGAAGGACGAGCGCATGGTCGACCGCGCCGTCGCCGACGGGGCCGAACTGGTCTTCGGCGGCCGCCGCGCCAACCCGCCCGGCTTCCCCGACGGCTACTTCTTCTCGCCCACCATCCTCGCCAATGTCGCGCCCGACAGCTTCATCGCCCAGAACGAGGTGTTCGGGCCGGTGCTGTCGGTGATCCCCTTCGAGGACGAGGAGGAGGCGGTGGCGCTCGCCAACGGCACGCCCTTCGGGCTCGCCGCGGGCGTCTGGACCCGCGACATCCGCCGCGCCCACCGCATGGCCCGGCAACTGCAGGCCGGCACGGTGTGGATCAACATGTACCGCGGCATGACCTTCAACTCGCCCTTCGGCGGCTACAAGTCGAGCGGCATCGGCCGCCAGAACGGCATCGAGGCCATCGACCAGTACCTCCAGACCAAGAGCGTTTGGTGCGAGCTCTCCGACGACGTCCAGGATCCCTTCGTGATGCGGTCCTGAACCCTCCCTCCAGAACAGCGGCTTCCCTCCTCCTGGACAGGTCCCGACCATGACATCGCAAGCGGCGCTCGCCCCGGCCACGGTTTCCTCCCGCAACCGCGCCAAGCGCCACGTCCGTCATTTCCTTGCCGATTTCGCCGCGCTCCAGCGCGAGTATCCCGACGGCTACCCCAAGATGATGGTGCGCGGCGAGGGCGCCTATGTGTTCGACGAGGAGGGCAGCCGCCTTTTGGATGCCGGCAGCCATCTCGGCGCCTGCCAGATCGGCCACGGCCGGGTGGAGATGGCGACGCGCATCGCCGACCAGGTCCGGGAACTCGAGTTCATCGCGCTCGACGCGGGCATCTCGCACATCTACGCGGCCGAGCTCGCCGAGCGCCTCTCCGGCATCGTGCTCTGCGACGAGCCGGTGTTCTCCTTCACCAATTCCGGCAGCGAATCGAACGAGCTCGCCTTCAAAATCGCGCGCACCTGGCACGCCCGTCGCGGCGCGCCGGAGCGTACCAAGATCGTCTCCCGCCTCGGTTCCTATCACGGCTCGTCGATCGCAGCTTCCGCCGCCACCGGGGTCGCCGGCTTCCGGACCGGCTTCGGGCCGCTGGCGCCCGACTTCATCCAGACCGAACCGCCGACCCGGGACGGCTTCGGCCACCGCGAGAAGTCGAATGCCGAGGAACTGTCCCTGCCGCAGCTCGAGGCACTGATCGCGCGCGAGGGCCCGGAGACGGTCGCCGCCGTCATCGCCGAGCCGATCGCGATACCCGGCGCGGTCAAGATCCCTCATTCCGACTACTTCGCCGGGCTTCGTCGGATCTGCGACACCTACGGCCTGCTGCTGATCATCGACGAGGTGGTCTGCGGCTTCGGCCGGACCGGACGGATGTTCGGCGCCGAGCATTTCGGCGTCAAGGGCGACATCGTCACCTACGCCAAGGGGCTGACCAGCGGCTACATCCCGATGGGTGCGGTCGCGGTCTCGGGCGCGGTCAACGAGGTCTTCGTCAAGGCGCCGCTTCTCCACCTCAACACCTATGCCGGCCACCCGGTGGCCTGTGCGGCGGCCATGGCGGCGCTCGACGTGACCGAGGACGAGGGGCTCGTCGAGAACGCGGCCGCGATGGAGGAAGTGCTCCGCGACGAGCTGACCCGCATGCGCCAGAGCGTGCCGCGGATCACCGAGGTGACGGCGATCGGCCTTCTGTCGAGCGTGATCACCGACATCTCCGACCAGCCCGATCCTGACGCGACGGTCCGCAAGCTCCGCAAGGAGGCCTACGATGCCGGTCTGCTCGTGCGCGTCGCCCGGGACGGGACCAACATGAGCGCGCACTTCTACCCGCCGCTCGTCGTCACCCGGCGCGACATCGAGGACGGCGTCCGCGCCCTCGAAGTGGCGCTCCGCACGATCTGAGGACGCCCTTCCCATGCGCATCGTCGACGTCCGCGAAGCCTCCGTCCCGCTCGAGGCCAACATCCAGAACGCTGTGGTGAGCTTCGCCGACCACACGGTGTCGCTCGTCGCGGTGGTTTCGGACGTGATCCGGAATGGAAAGCCCGTCACCGGAATCGCCTTCGAATCGATCGGCCGCTACGCCCAGAGCGGGCTCTTGCGCGAGCGCTTCATCCCGCGCCTCCTCAAGGCGAAACCCGAGGATCTGCTCGACGCGGGCGGCACGGGCATCGACCCCGGCAAGGCCTACCGGGCGATGATGAAGAACGAGAAGCCCGGCGGTCACGGCGACCGCGCGCATGCGGTCGCCGCGGTCGAGCTGGCGATCTGGGATCTCAATGCCAGGCTCGCCGGCGTGCCCGCCTGGCAGCACATCGCCGAGAGGCACGGCGTCGCGGCGCGGGCGCGGATGCCGGTCTATGCCGCCGGCGGCTACTACTATCCGGAGGACAGCCTCGGCCGTCTCAAGGACGAGATGAAAGCCTATGGCGACATGGGCTACACGTCGTTCAAGATGAAGATCGGCGGTGCCCCGCTCGCCGAGGACATGAAGCGCATCGAGGCGGCGCTGTCAGTGGTCGGCGATGCCAGTGTTCTCGCGGTCGACGCCAATGGCCGCTTCGACACCCCGACCGCGGTGGCCTATGGCCGGGCGATGGCCGATTTCGGCCTCCGCTGGTACGAGGAGCCCGGCGACCCGCTCGACTACCAGCTCATGGCCGACCTCGCGGCGGTCTACGAGCGCCCGCTCGCCACCGGCGAGAACCTCTTCTCCACCCGCGACGTAGACAACCTCATCCGCCACGGCGGCATGCGGAAGGGGCACGACCTGTTCCAGATGGACCCGGCGCTCGGCTACGGGCTTGGAGAATTCGCGCGGATGATCGATGCGATGGAGAAGGCCGGCTATTCGCGGGCCCAGCTCTTCCCGCATGGCGGCCACATGATCGCGCTCCACATCGTGGTCGGGCTCGGCCTCGGTGGGTCGGAAGCCTATCCCGGCGTCTTCGCGCCGGTCGGCGGCTACGCGCCGGACTGCACGCTCGAGGACGGCGGCATCGCACCGGGCGACCGGCCGGGCTTCGGGCTCGAGGCCAAGCCCGACCTCGCGCCGCATATCGCTCGGCTCGTGGCCTAGTGAAGCGAGTTTGACATTTGATACCCATCTGCCATGAACGCTTGCTCAAATGTCAAACTCAAAAGCTTCACTTAGAATCATAGAGTTGCTAGTGGTCCTTTGATTCCGACACTTGCTCGGCGCTCCCTCAAAACGGGTAGCAAGTGTCGGAATCGGACCACTAGGAGTCCGCCACCGGCTCCCCGGGAAACCTGAGGCCGAACCGCTCCACGAGATCAGGGACGGAAGAAGGGTCCATCTCCAGCCCGTACTCGGCCGAGAGCGCTCCCAGCTCTTGCGGATCCGCCTTCATGATCCCTCCGAGATCCAGGACACGCCGGAAGAAGTGTTCGAAGCCCGCCGGCGCGATGATCTCCAGAATTCTGGCCGGCGTGTCGCCGTTGTTCCAGAAGGTGTGCCACTGGTTGCGGGGCTTGAAGACCAGCGTTCCCGACCCGGCCGTCACGGTCCGGTCGCCGAGGAGGGCCCCGACCTCGCCATCAAGCACATAGCTGTACTCGTCTTCTCTGGTGTGCCGGTGAAGCGGCGCCGCCAAAGCGCGCGGGGACATGACATGCTCGACAAGAGAGAACCCGCCGCGGGTGTCTGCCTCGTCGATCATGAACCTCACGCCGATGCTCCCGAGGAAGCCCTGCACCCCGTCCTTGCTCGTGACGACGCGGGGACCGGAGACCGTTTCAGCCACTGCTTCCATCGTCGCTTCCTTTCGCGGTACAAGGGTGTCGCGCGAAACTTGGCAGGCAGCCGGCCTGCTGTCAATATTGAAAGGACATAGGTGGCCGACGAAAAGCGTCCCTATCGCATGAGCAGGCGTGCCGCCGCCGAGGAGGAGACCCGCAGGCGGATCACGCGGAGCACCGTCGCCCTGCACGAAACGCTGGGACCCGCCCGCACCTCGATCAGCGCGATCGCGGACCATGCGGGGGTGCGTCGCTCCACCGTGTACCGCCACTTTCCGGACGAACTGGCTCTCTTCACCGCGTGCACCGAACACTGGATGAGCGCCAATCCGCCGCCTGACCCGTTGCCGTGGGCGGAGATAAGGGACACCGATGAGAGGCTGGGAGTGGCTTTGGGCAGCCTTTATCCCTACTACCGGCGGACGCGGCCGATGATGGAGAGCATCCACCGGGACGAGGCCGTCATGCCGCTCGTGAAACAGATGATGGGGGGCTATCGGGGATACCTCGAGACCGCCCGGGACCTGTTGCTCGAGGGCCGCGCGCTGCAGGCCGACCGGCGCGGCAGCGTCAGAGCCGCCATCGGACATGCGCTTTCGTTCCCCGCATGGCGGTCGCTGGCAGTGGATCAAGGTCTGTCGGACGAAGAGTGCTGCGACCTGATGGTCCGCCTCGTCCGCGCCGCGCAGCTTCCCCAACCGCCTGCCGATCGGCGCCCGTCCGGTGCCTAAACATCAAGCAACTTGTCTTTTAACGCCCGAAATGGCACCGCTTGGAGCATCTGAGGCGGGGCCGGCCTGATTCATCGCGTCCGGAGCGACCCCTGATCGACGGGAGGATCGTGGATTGTCCGGCGCCGGCACCGAACCCGACGGCCACGACCACTGGCACTTCTACCCGATCTCCAACCCCCGGGCGCATGAGGAGGTCGTCGAGCAGATCACCTTCGCCATCCTCTCCGGGGCCTTCAACAGCGGTGAGCGGCTGCCGAATGTCGAGGCGCTCGCCAGGACCATGGGCGTGTCGAAGCCGGTGATCGGCGAGGCGCTCAAGGTGCTCACCAGGGCCGGGGTGGTGAAGGCCCAGCGCGGCGTCCACGGCGGCCTGACGGTCGACAATGTCGACGTGCCGGACTCGGTGCTGGCTCTCACGGCGCCGCTTCGCCATTTCGAGATTCGCGAGATCGTCGAGGCGCGCCGGCCCGTCGAGCTGCGGCTGGCGCTGCTGGCCGGGGAACGCGCGACCGAGGAGGACTTCGCCTCGATGCAGGTCTGTATCGACCGGCTCCGCGAGCACAGCCACAGCGACCTCACCAACCGCATCCGCTTCGACCACCTGTTTCACTACACGATCGGCCGGACGGCGCGGAGCCGCGCGCTGGCGCTGTACCAGCACCAGATCCTCGAGAATCTCTATGCGCGGATGCGCGACTACTTCGCCGACATCGAGGACGTGCAGGGGGTGATCGAGCTGCACGAGATGACGCTGGCCGCCATCCGCACCCGCGATCCCGCGACGATCCGCGAGGCCGTCGACGTCCACCTGAAGCCGCTGGAGAAGGTGGTGGCGGAGGCCGGGGAAGCCCGGCCGGCTTGATCGCCGCTACTCGTCCCGGTGCGGGAGGGCGGTGTTGAGCATCAGCATCTCCTGCCCGCGGAAGAGGCCGGCCAGCGTGTCGGTGCTGGCGTCGCGGAGGGCGCCGAACTTCTCCTTGAACTCCGCCGAGTCGAGGTAGCGAATGGCGTCGGCATTGGAGTCGAACCACAGCTCCATGTTCCAGTCGTAGAGGAGCTGGCCCTCCGAGGGCAGGGTCCCGACCATGCCGAGCTTGATGATCTTGTTGACGCTCGTGCCGAAGACGTGCTCGCGGACCAGCGGGTTCCTGCCGAGGTCGCCGAGGGTGCGGGCGTACCAGTCCTTGATGCCGGCCTTGTCCTTCGCCATGCCGAAGGCGATGAACCTGGTGATGGTGCCGTCCGGCCGCGCCCGCTAGCCGCGCTGGAAGGTCGAGAACTGCGCCGGCTGCGCGACATCGAACTGGGTGTGCTCGGTCAGCGCGATGCCCGGCAGGGTGCCCGGCTGCAGGCCCATGTTGACCATGCCGTCGCCAAGCAGTGCCCAGCCGGTGGAATGGTTCCAGCATTCGACCATCGAATCCCAGTCCGCCCAATATTCCTGAGCGATGCGGAAATAGTCGCCGTGCGCCACCGCGGGCTGCACGTTCACCCGCCGGTTGATCGAGTAGCGCACGATCTTGTGGGCGACCTTGGCCAGCTCGGTGTGGATGCCGAGGTACCAGCCGTCGAACTGATCGGCGGTCAGGTGCTTGGGAAGGGTGATGACCCAGTTGAAGCTGATCACCGGCTGCGCTCCGCTAAGATTAAAGAATAAGTCCTTTGATGATTATGAGCGGGGCCGGAGGGGTGTCAAGCCAGCCGGCCGGCTGGCCGCGCCCCGCCCTGCCCCCGAATGCGTCGTGCCGCTTCCTTCGGCAGCCTGCCGTATTGACACGGTCCGCTCCGGCCGGTTAAAACAAAGATCAATGCTTTTGTTCTTTTTCCAGCAGAGCCGAACGATCCACAGACACACCGTTCCAGGAGGGAAGGAATGACGTCGTTGCGGAAGTTTGCCGCGGTCCTCGGGGTGACCGTATTCTCGCTTGCATCGTATCATGGCCTCGCCAGTGCCCAGGAGATCAATGGCGAAGGCAAGGAACTGGTGATGTTCACCATCACCGCGTCCAATGTCTAGGGCGCCACCCAGATGAAGGGCGCCGAGGCCGAGGCCGAAAAGCTCGGCTACAAGCTCACCGTCTTCCAGAACAACTTCTCGCAGCCCGAGCAGGACCAGCAGGTCCAGCAGTACATCGCCAGCGGCGCGCAGCCGGCGGCGGTCATCTTCTGGCCGTGGGTCGCCGACGCCGCGATCAACGACGTCCGCCAGCTCTCGCAGATCGCGCCGGTGATCCAGCTCACCCAGGAGCCGAACGAGCAGTCCTGGCCCTACGTCCAGGCCTATTCGGGTGCCAACCAGATCCTCATCGGCCGGACCGTCGGCGAGATGCTGCTCCAGGCCCGCGACGCCGCCAAGGCGGCCGGCATGGAGTTCAAGAGCCCCGAGGGCAATCTCATCATCTTCCAGCATCCGGAAGGCGAGAAGACCGGCACCGAGCGCTACAAGGGGATGATCGAGGCCACCAAGGACGCGCCCTTCAACGAGATCCACCTCGAATACGGCGCGAACAGCCCCGAAAGCGGCTACGAGATCGGCAGCCAGGTGATCCCGAAGTTCAAGGGACAGTTCGACTTCATGTGGGTGTCGAACCAGCAGGCGGCCAACGGCATCATCCGCGCCCTCAAGGAAAACGGTATCGAACCGGGCAAGGACGTCTGGATCGTCTCGGGCGACTGCTCGGGCTCGCTGGACGCGGTGAAGAACGGCGAGACCTTCGGCACCGGCATCCAGCCGGCGGCGGTCGAGGGCGCGCTCGCGGTCCGCACGGCGGCCAAGCTCGTCGCCAACGAGGGCAAGGTCGAAGGCGAGGTCATCCAGATGGAGGTCGCAGCCGAGGCCCCGGCGATCGATCCCGGCCCGCCGGCGAAGTTCAACTTCATGCCGCATGCTCCGGCGATCGGCGCGGACGGCGTGGCCAATACCCAGATCTGGGGCTACACTGCCGACGAGATCTGCGACAGCTGACGAACGGGGACGCGTGAACCCGGGTTCCTCCAGCACGGCAGCGAAGGGCGCGGCGGAAACGCTGCGCCTTTCCGTCCGCGGACTCTCCAAGCGCTACGGCAGCGTCCAGGCGCTTGCCGAGGTCGACTTCGAGCTCCGCGCCGGCGAAGTGATGGCGCTCCTTGGCGAGAATGGTGCCGGCAAGAGCACGCTCGTCAAGGTCGTCTCCGGCCTCGTGGAGCCGGATTCCGGCACCATCGAGGTCGACGGGCGGCGCACCGCGCTCTATCCCAGCGCCCGGTCCCAGGCGGCGGGCGTCGCGGTGGTCCACCAGGAATATTCCTCCGTTCCGTCCATGACGGTCGCCGAGAATCTCGTCCTCGGCCAGGCCGGCGTCTCGGCCTTCTGGTGGCCCGGCAGCCTGAATGCGCGCGCCCGCAAGCTTCTCGCCACGGTCGGTCTCGACCACCTCGATCCTCGCACCGAGGTCGCGCGCCTCAGCGTCGCCGAGAAGCAGCTCCTCGAGATCGCGCGGCTTCTCGTCCGCGATGCCCGCATCCTCATCTTCGACGAGCCGACCGCCGCCCTCGCCGACCGCGAGATCGAGCGGGTGCTGGCCGTCATCAAGCGGCTCGCGGCCGAAGGGCGGAGCATCATCTACGTCACCCACCGCCTGCCCGAGGTGTTCCGCATCGCAGATCGCGTCACGGTGTTCCGCAACGGCCGGAGCCTGCCGGCGAAGCCGACTGCCGAACTCGATGTCGATGCCGTGATCACCATGATGCTCGGACGCGACCTCGACACCATGTTCCCGGCGCGCGGCACGCTCACCGGGGAGACCCTCCTTGTGGTCGACGGCCTGCTCGTCGACGGGCTGTCGCAGCCGGTCAGCCTCACGGTCCGCCGCGGCGAGATTCTCGGGCTCACCGGTCAGCTGGGCAGCGGCGCCTCGAGCATCGTCGAGGCTCTCGCCGGCATGCGCCCTGCCCAGGCTGGCAACGTGCGCCTCGGTGGCGAGGCGGTCTCGCTCCGCAGCCGGACGACGACGCTCCAGCGCGGCATCGCCTATTGCTCCGCCGACCGAAAGCGCGACGGCATCTTCGCCGAGCGCCCGATCCGCGAGAACCTGTCCTCGCCCTGGATTCGCGCGGTCGCGCCGGGCGGCTTCATCGCGCCGCGCCGCGAGCGCGAGCGTGCCGAGGCGATTGCGGCGCGCTTCGCCATCGACGTCAGGCGCATGGGCTCGCCCGTCGGCACGCTGTCCGGCGGAAACCAGCAGAAGGTGGCCGTCGGCAAGTGGCTCGGCACCGAGCCCAGGGTGATGATCCTCGAGGAGCCGACCCGCGGCGTCGACATCGGCGCCCGCGCCGAGATCTACCAGCGGCTCCGCGATCTCTGCGCCGCCGGCCTCGGCATCATCGTCTCGAGTTCAGACACCGCGGAGATCCTGGGGCTTTCCGATACGATCGCGACCTTCTACCGTGGCCGCCTCACGGCAATGAGGCCCCAGGCCGAATGGAGCGAGGACGCGCTCGTCCGCGAGGTGATGCACCAGGAGGCGGTGGCGTGACCGACAACGCCACGAGCGCCGCCGCCGGCCTTGCGACCGGTGTAAGCCGGCGCGCCGACTGGCTTCCCATGGCGATTGTCGTTGCGATCTCGGCGGCCGCCGTCCTGATCGCCGTTCTGCTGACGCCGAGCTTCCTCACGGTCGACAACATCCGCGCCATCCTCCGCAACGCGGCGATCGTCGGCATCGTCGCGGTCGGCATGACGCCGGTGACGCTCTCCGGCAACTTCGTCTCCCTCGGCATCACTCAGTCGGCGATGCTCGCCATGGTCGCCTTCGTGGCGATGCTGGGCGCGGGCTGGGGCCAGGTCCCGTCGGTGATTGCGGTCATCGCGCTGCTCGTCGCCGTCGGAATCCTCCAGGGCGCGATCATTGCCGTCGGCCTCAACCCGGTGATCACGACGCTCGCCGCTGGCGCCATCATCTTCGGTGTCGTCTCCGAGCTTTCGGGCGGCGGCATCGTCCGGGCGGGCCCCCATGCCGTCGACTGGGGAGCGGCGACTGTCGCCGGAATCCCGGTCGAGGTCCTGGTCTTCGTCGTCTTCACCGCGCTGGTCTCCTTCGTCATGCAGCGCACCGTGATCGGCCGCGAGACGACGCTCGTGGGGGCAAACCGCGCGACCGCCGAGATCAGCGGCATCTCCTTCAACCGCGTCACCATCGTCGCCTTCGCGATCTTCTCGGTCGGCCTTGCGCTCGCCGGCATCATCAACGGCGCCGCCTTCGGCCAGGCGACCGCCGTGTCCTTTCCGGGCCTGACGGTCGACGCGATCGCCGCGGTGCTGGTCGGCGGAACGGCGATCCAGGGCGGCCGCGGCTCGCCGCTCCGCTCCGCCGGCGGCGCCGTCCTCATCGCGGTCATCTCCAACATGATGGTGCTCAACAACTTCTCGACCGGCGGCCGTCTCGCCGTGCAGGGCGGCGTGGTCGTGGTCATCGTCGTGCTGCTCGATTTCCTCTGGCGGCGGGGAAGGCGGACATGACCGGCGGCCTCTTCGGGCGCATCCGCCCCTACCTCCTCCCGCTCCTCGTCCTGGTCATCACCTGGGTGGTGATCGCCTGGTTGACGCCGACCTTCCGCGGCCAGGCGAGCATCTATTCGGTGCTCAACGGCTTTCCGCTGATCGGCCTCGCCGCGCTCGGCCTCGCGGTGACGATCATCGCCGGCGAGTTCGACCTCTCGGTCGGCTCGATGGCGGCCCTGAGCGCGGCGATCGCCGTGCTGTCCTCGCAACTCGGGCTGATCGGTGCCATAGGCCTTGCGGTGCTCGCCTGCACCCTCCTCGGGGCGCTGCAGGGCGCGCTGATCGGCCGTCTCGGGATCAACTCGCTGGTCTTCACGATCGGTACGCTGATCCTCATCCGCGGCCTCACCTACATGATCACCGACAGCGCGCCGATCATGATCCGGAACTACGAGATCACCGATCCCCTGCTCATGCGCTTCGGCGTGTTCTCGTGGAGTTCGATCGTGGCGCTCACGGTCTTCGTGATCGCCGGATTGTTCCTCACCTATACCCGCTGGGGACGCGAGATCTTCGCCATCGGCGGGGCGCGCAACGAGGCGATCGCCGCCGGCGTGCCGAAGGTCCGCCCCCTCGCCGTCGCCTTCGCCATCTCCGCCTTCTGCGCCGCCCTTGCCGGCGCCCTCGCGGCGATGCGCGGAGGGAGCGCGGCGCCCCAGAACTACGAGGACCTCCTCCTCTCGGGCGCCGCCGCGGCGCTGCTGGGCGGCATCAGCCTCTATGGCGGGCGCGGCACGGTGCTGAACGTCGCGCTGGGGGTCGCCATCCTGTCGGTGGTCGGCACCGGGCTCGCCGCGCGCGGCTCGTCGGCCTCGCTGGTCCAGCTCGTCACCGGCGCGCTCCTCCTCACCGTCATCACCATCGAGTTCGCCGCCGGCCGGCTGCGCCTCGGCAAGACCGTCTTCGGCCGCGCCATCCCGGGAGGCGGGCCGCGCCGATCGCCCGCCGAAGGCTGACCGGTCCCCATCCCGCTAAGGAGAGAACCACACATGGCAGGACGGCTCGACGGCAAGATCGCGATCGTGACCGGAACGGCGACCGGCATCGGCTCGGCGATCGCCCGCCTCTTCGTCGACGAGGGGGCCAGCGTCTACGCCACCGACGTCAAGGAACCCGGCGACGACCTGGCCGCATGCCTGAAGGACCATGCCGGCGCGATCCGCTTCGCGAGACTCGACGTGCGCAGCGAAGCGGACTGGGCGGCGGCGCTGGCCGCGTGCACGTCCGCCTTCGGGGCGCCGAACGTGCTCATCAACAACGCCGGCATCGGCTCGACCCACAAGCCGGTGCACGAGGAGAGCGTCGAGATGATGCGGGCCAATTTCGAGGTCAATGTCATCGGCCAGTTCCTCGGCATGAAGACCGTGCTGCCCGGCATGATGGCCGCGGGCGGCGGGTCGATCGTCAACGTCGCCTCCGTGTGGGGCTGGACCGGGATCAAGAACAACGCTGCCTACCAGACCGCCAAGGCCGCCGCGGTGATGCTGTCGAAGAACGCGGCGGTGACCTATGCGCCGCACAACATCCGCATCAACTGCGTGCTGCCCGGCTATGTCGACACGCCGATGTCGCGCACCGTCACCGAGGAGGATGCGAAGATGCTGATGGAGTTCACCCCCCTCGGCCGCCGCGCCGAGCCGGAGGAGATGGCACCGATGTTCGTGTTTCTCGCCTCCGACGAATCGAGCTTCGTCGCCGCCGCCAACTTCATGAACGACGGAGGCATGTCGGCGCTATGAGCGAACCCGCCAAGGTCCATCATTTCGCCCTCGGCGACTTCGCGCTCGAATCCGGCGCCACCCTGCCGGACGCGCAGATCGCCTACGTCACCTACGGCACGCTGAATGCGGCCCGCGACAACGCCATCGTCTTCCCGACCTGGTTTGTCGGATCGCATCTCGACGTGGAATGGATGATCGGCGAGGGCCGGCCGCTCGACACGACGAAGTATTGCGTCGTCGTCGCCCACATGTTCGGCAACGGCCAGTCGTCGTCGCCCTCGAATACGCCGGCTCCGTTCGACCGTGGCCGCTTTCCGAAGATCAACGTTCGCGACAATGTCCGTGCCCAGCACCGGCTGGTGAGGGAAGGCCTCGGCATCAGCGGGATTCAGCTCGTCATCGGCGGCTCGATGGGCGCCTTCCAGGCCTACCAGTGGGGACTGTCGCATCCCGATCTGGTCGCGCGCATCGCGCCGATGTGCGGGGCGGCGCAGGTCAGCCGCCATTGCTTCGTCTTTCTCGAGGGGGCGAAGGCCGCGCTCCTTGCCGACCCCGCCTATGACGGCGGCGACTACGACGCGCCCCCGGAAGTCGGGCTCAAGGCACTCGGGCGCGTCTGGGCCGGCTGGGCGCTGTCGCAGCAGTTCTACCGGGAGGAGCTCTACAAGGGGATGGGCTTCGAGAGCGTTGACGCGTTCCTCACCGACTTCTGGGAGGCGTTCTGGGTGAAGTGTGACGCCAACGACCTGCTCTGCCAGCTTCATGTCTGGCAGACGGCCGACCTCGCGCAGACCCCGGGCTACGATGGCGACCTCAAGCGCGCCCTCGGCGACATCAGGGCGAAGTGCATCCAGAGCCCGGGGGCGAAGGACCTCTACTTCCCGCCCGAGGACATGGCCTGGGAGGCGGCGCAGATGCGGCACGCCGAATGCCGGCCGATCCCCGGCCCCTGGGGGCATTTCTCCGAAGTCGGCATCGACCCGGCCTGCAACGCATTCCTCGGCGATTCGATCCGGATGCTGCTGGCCCGGTGAGGCGGTGACGTCCGGGCCGTGCAGCCGCCGCACATCGCCGACGTTGCGCCTGGTGCCAGGAAATGACCCACACGTATAGAGTAACGATCTGATTTTATTGATTGTTTTTCATACGGCATCTCAGAAGGCCCCCAAAAAGGCCCCCAACGCCGTCCGTGATCCACAGATTCGTCCAGTTTGCCGGTCAGATCATGAGGCCGATAGTCCCGCCCCCATGGCCCGGTCGATCCGGGCGAATTCCTTGTTCTCGACCATGACGAAGATTCCTTTCCCGGCCGAGCGTTCGGCCCACAGCTCGCCGACAAGCCGCTTCTCCTTCGCGTCGTCGGCCGTCGCTATGTGCCCGCCCTTGTATTCGACCACGAGCGAGCGGCCGTCACGGGTCTGTGCAACGAAATCGGGATAGAACTTGTCCGACGACGTTTGCAGCCAGAAGGAATGCGGCTGGCGCGCCGTATTCCGAACCCATGCCGTCACGGCCTCGTGGCGTTCCAGATAGACGGCACACTCATACTCCTCGCCGCTCGGCTCCATGTCGCCGATGACGCGAAACAGGTGCTTCCTGAAATCCGTGCCGCCCTTGTAGGGCTGGTTATAGCCGTAGCGGCTTTCGTCGAAGACAAGTTCCAAGTCCGCACTCGTTTCGAAATCGAGGCTGCTTTGCGGGAATAGGGCGCGCTCGAAAGCCGTCGCCTCGCGCGCATCGCGGTGCTTGGCGATGACCTTCACAAGCGCTTCCACAAGCCGGAATTTGGCCCGCGCCAGCCCTTCGATGCCGAGACCGGTCTTGGCGTCGACAACGTCCAGCGCCTTGGCGATGAACAGCGTTGACGACACGCGCGTAACGTCGCGCCGCGCCGAGAATGGCACGCGCCGGTCAAGCCAGTTCACGAGCGCATTCTTGGTCCAGCCGCGTTCCTGCAACGCAAGGGCAAGCTGCTCGTGCAGGTCATTGACGAAGGCGAGCGTGATCGCTCCGGCCGTATCAACGTCCACATGGGCTTCGTCGGCCGCACGCTTCGGCGGCTCGAAATAATCGAGGATCGGAGCCGGGTCGGCCTCTTCCAGTTTCCACGGAATATCGAGGAAGTGGGCGCGGTCGAATAGTTGAAGCCCGCTCGCCGAGCGCACGCCGAGGCGAGGCACCGCGAAGCGGATCGCCGGCGCGCCATCGTCCACCGCCTTCAGGCGAGCTCCACGCGATTTGTGCACGAGCGCTTCGACGGCCTTCTCCGCGCCGGGCATCGCCAGCAGCAGCGCCGTGCGGTCATAGTCACTGAGCGCGCCCCGCGCCCGGATCACGCCCGTTGCCACGTCCACTTCGACCCGGCCGCCGGTCGCGCCTTCCACGTTGGTCTTGAACGTGTCCGCGGCGGCTCCTTCGGGAAGCGGTTCTTCGAACACATAGGCCGTCCCGCCCTCTTCCATGCCGGGCAGCGAGTCAGGCGCGAGGTGCACCAGTGCCTTGGCTTCGACCCGTTCGAAGCCGTTGTTCACGAGCCCGTCGCGAAGCGTGTTCGCCGCGTTCTGAAAGCTCGTGGTCGTGGCGAAGGCATAGGCGCGATTCAGGTCTTCGCGCTTCTTGCGCTTGGCGCGCGGCAGCCGGAGCACGCGGCCAAGAAGCTGCTCCACCGCGCGTGGCGACTTCTGTTCGGCGACCGAACACAGCACATAGGCAAAGGAGCAATCCCAGCCTTCGCGAAGCGCCTGTTGCGTGATGATGAATCGCACCTTGCATTCGCGGTCGAATAGATCGACGCCATCAAGCCCTTTCGAGTCGCCCGTCGCGATGACGGTATGTTCGGCCGGAACGCGGAAGTCTTCGACAAGCAGCTTCTTCACTTCCTCCGCATGCAGCGTCGGCTTTGCCTGGGACTTCGGTTCGGCCTGCACGAGCATGACCGGCCGCACGAACTCGCCGGTCTCGGCTTCTTCGGCGGCTGCGGTTGCAGCCAACTCATCAAGCCATGCGATGGCATCGCCGATGGTATCGCGCGGTTCCGGCCGCCCGCGAAGGATCACCGGCAGCTTGATCATGTCGGCCGCCTTCAGTTCGGCAGCCGAGACGTGATGCAGCACGTTGGAAGCGTATATGCCCTTCGCCGGGTTGGCTTCGTCAGGCGTGACCGGCGTCGCGGTGAACTCCACGATCACGGACGGGCTGACCAGACCAGCGTACGCGCGTCCACAGATGGTCATTGCGGCTGTGGTGATGCCGGCCGTCTTCGCCACGCGGGCGAGCGCTTCGGAAGCGCTGATCCATTCCCCATCCATGCCCGATGCTAAGGCCCGCCGTTCAACCGGTTCAAGCGATCATTGCCGTGGTCGGGGTCGGTCCGGTCGAGGATCGGCGATCGAAGCTATCTGGCTTCCTGAAACTTCCGAAACTCCCGCCACAGTTTTTGCGCCCGCCCCCGTAGGGTCGATTCCGCCGCGTCGAGATTCCTGGCCGCAAGCCAGTCCGCCATCGCGCGTTCAATGTCGGCCTGCGTGTCCGGCTCAAGGTCGCCGCTGTAGAGCGCGACGGCCATCGCCGCCCACATGTCGTCCCAATGCGCCGCGAGCGGCTTCCCGCCCTTCGCCTTGGGCGCTTCGGGAACGGCTGCCGCAGCATCGGCGACGACTTCATGCGGCGGGGGCCGGTAGGGAACGGTGAACGTGAAGCGGTGAAGCTCCAACTGACGACGCAGCCGCCCCCGGGCCTCGTTGAACAGCCCGAGCGCCGCCTTGCGTTGACCCATCTCGCCGAAGACCGAGCCGGGGGCGCCGAAAGTCCTGTCGATCAGATCCGTCACCTGTCGGGACATGGCGTTCAGCGAAACGTCTACGTTCTCCGCGAGCATCGCAAACGCCTCCATGTCCTTCGCAACGGCCGAGACCCTGTCCACGGCGTCGGAAATGTACTGGCTGGCGCACTCTTCGATGATCGCGACGGATGCAACCACGGTATTGCCGGACTGGAGCATCCCGCGGGCGGCATGGGTCCGGCGCAAAGTCTCGATCTTACCGGAAACGGAACCGTTCAGGCGATCGCTGGCGTCCTCAAGGATCAGGCGAATCTGTTGGCGCGCGGGCTGGTCCACACGCCGAAGTTTGCCAGCGCCGCGCGATAAGTCTAGACCCGACCGGATCGAGGCAGCGGGATGACCATCGCCCCGGCCCGCAGGGTGTCCAGGTGGTCGCTCCACCACTGCGCCATGGCGACGCGCTCGTTCCAGTGCGCGCCGCGATGGTAGGCGGCGCGGACATTGTCGCCGTCCTTGTGGGCCAGTGCCCGTTCGATCGCGTCGGGCGACCACTTGCCGGACTCGTTCAGTAGTGTGCTCGCCATCGCTCGGAAGCCGTGCGCCGTCATCTCGTCGGCCGCGAAGCCCATCCGCCGCAGGGCCTGCGTGATGGTATTTTCCGAAAGCGGGCGTTCGCCGTTGCCGATCGCCGGGAAGATGAAGCGCCCGTCACCGGAGAGCGCCCGCGCGCGCTCCAGGATCGCGAGCGACTGACGGGAGAGCGGCACGACGTGCTCGCGCCGCTTCTTCATCCGCGAGGCCGGCACGCGCCAGACAGCCGCGTCGAAATCCACCTCGCCCCATTCAGCCTGCCGCAACTCGCCCGGCCGGACGAATACATGCGGCAACAGCTCCATGGCGAGCTTGGTGGCCGGCTGGCCCTCGTAGCCGTCAATGGCGCGCAAGAGGTCGCCCGCGCGCTTCGCGTCGATGATCGCGGCGAGGTGCTTCGCCTTGGGGGCTGCGACCGCGCCGAGCAGCAGCGATGCCGGGTCGGACTTGGCGCGGGCCGTCGCCACCGCGTAGCGGAAAACGCGGCTGGCAAAGGCCCGGGTCCGCTTGGCGGTTTCGAGGTTGCCGGCCGCTTCCTGCCGCTTGAGCACCGCAAGCACTTCGTGCGGCTCGATCTGGTCGACCGGGCGCGAGCCGATCGCCGGCAACAGCCACTCCCGCGACCAGCGCAGCTTGGCCACGGTGGCGGGCGACTTGCCCTCGCGCTCGCACTTCTCGACGTATTCAAGCGCCACGTCGCCGAACGTCGTCCCGACCGCGATCTTCGCCACGATGCGCTGCCGGCGCTTCGCGGCTGCAGGATCGTCGCCACCGGCGACGGCTTCGCGGGCATTGTCGCGCAGCTTGCGGGCCGCGCTCAGCGTCAGGTCGGGATAGCGGCCGAGGGAGAGCTTCTTTTCGAGGCCGTGGACGCGGTACTTGAGCCGCCACAGCCTGCCACCGGACGGTGTGACCAGAAGGTAAAGGCCCCCGCTATCGGCCAGCTTGTAATCCCGGTCGCGGGGCGTTGCGTTGCGGACTGGGATATCGGTGAGCGCCCTCTGTTCCTGCCGATCTGAAAAGGCCCCCAAAAAGGCCCCCACATTGCACCGGCTGTTGGCGAACAAATGCGAACGACGCCGGGC
>JAEZEN010000529.1 GCA_023433185.1 Pseudomonadota bacterium
GCGCCAGGGCGCGGGCGGGCCGGCCCGTCGCCGGCCAGCGCCACAGCGGCAGCCCGGGGCGGGCGAGGATGCCGTGGCCGGCGGCGACGCCGAGAAGGACGACGCCGAACCACGGGAACACCGGCACGTAGTCGACCGTCGCCGGCGGCACCGTGGAGAGGCCGAGCCAGTACCAGGGCCAGCCGTCGAAGACGGGGCTCGCCAGAAACTGCGGATCGGCGATGAAGAACGCCGCGGCGAGGAGCGTCACCCAAGCCGGGGCCCGCAGGAAGGGCAGCGCGAGGATGCTTGCAAGGAAGATCTGGTGGAGGATGCCGAAGAAGACGAAGGTCCGCGGATCGAGCCACCAGGTCCCGAGCGAAACCGCGAGGGCGGCCGCGAGGATCACGGCGAGCCGGCGGAGATAGGGAGCCGGCCGGATGCCGTTCCGGCCGGCGAGCACGAGGTTGATCCCGACGAGCAGCAGGAACGAGGCTGCGATGCTGCGCGCGAAGATGCGCCAGCCGAGCTCGTTGGTCACGTCGGTCGCGATGAGCTGGTAGGCGGAGAGATCCCAGGCGAAGTGGTAGACGACCATGGCGAGGATGGCGACGCCCTTGAGGACGTCGATCACGGCGATCCGCCGGTTGGGCGCGGCGGCGGCGATGGTGCTGGCCCCGGTCGACATGGGCGTTTGCATACTCCCTCCTGCGGCCCCCGTCTTCCGCCCCGGCGGGGCGAGCGTCAAGACGGACCGTCAAGACAGACATGGACATCGCATCGCAAGGCCTGTAATCGGATGGCGACGCGCGGGCACCCGGCCACCCCGGGCACCCGCCGTCCGGGTTTTCGGGGCAGGACCCCATGCCGGCGCGATCTCCGCCGCCGCATGCGGTCCTTTATTGGGTTCGTGGGCGCCGCGTTTTCCGCTTGGATTCGCCGGGCTTGGGCGTTACATGGCCTGATCAGCAAAGGGATCGCCAGAAACACATGTCTTCGACATTCGACGTGGTCGCGAAGGTCATTTCCGAAACCAGCGAGATTCCGATCGAGCAGATTACGCCGGAGTCGCACGCCATCGACGATCTCGGCATCGACAGCCTCGATTTCCTCGACATCGTCTTCGCGCTCGACAAGAAGTTCGGCATCAAGATCCCGCTCGAGTCCTGGACCGAAGAGGTCAACGAGGGGCGCGCCAAGGTCGAGGACTACTTCGTCCTCAAGAATCTCTGCGCCCGCATCGACGAACTGGTGGCCGCGAAGAAGGCGACCTGATCGACAGCCATGCGCCTCGAATATTTCGACATGATCGACTCGGTCGATGTTTTCGACGTGGCAGGCGGCCACGTCGAAACGACGTCGCGGGTTCCCGACCACAGCCCGGTGTTCGAGGGCCATTTCCCGGGCTATCCGCTGGTGCCTGGCGTCCTGCTCCTCGAGACGATGAACCACACCTCCGGCTATCTCATGCTCGGCATGAACGAGTTCAATCGGCTGCCGTTCTTCGTCGGTGCGAAGAAGGTCAAGATCCGCAAGTTCGTGACGCCCGGGATGGTGATGAAGACGACCTGCGACCTCCTGCACGAGGGTTCGGGCTTTTGCATCACCAACAATGTCATTAGGGTCGACGGCGAGGTCATCGCCGACGCTGAACTGACCATGATGGTCATGGAATTTCCGAGCCCCGAGCTTCCCAGGCTCATCACCGAGAGGGCCCGGCAACACGGCGTCGCCTTGGGGCTGAACGCCTGACGGGAACCGGAATGGCACGCGAGGTCTGGATTACCGGGATCGGCCTGACCTCGTCGCTGGGCGAGGGCACGGATGCGCATTGGCAGGCGATGGCGCTGGCCGATCCCCCGCGGCCGGTCGTCGACGCGACGAACTTTGCGCCCTATCCCATCCACCCGATGGTCCCGCTCGACTTCGAGAAGCAGATTCCGAAGGGCGGCGACCGGCGCCAGATGGAGAACTGGCAGCGGGTCGGCACCTACACCGCCGGCCTCGCCCTCGACGATGCCGGCATCGCCGGCAACATGGACATCCTCGCCAACACCAACATGGTGGTCGCGGCGGCCGGCGGCGAACGCGACCTGATGGTCGACCAGACCGTGCTCGAGGGCGTCGGCAGCGCGCCGCAGCCGGCGGAGTTCATCAACGAGCGGCTTTCCAACGACCTCCGTCCGACGCTGTTTCTCGCACAGCTCCCCAACCTCGTCGCCGGCAACATCGCGATCGTCCACAAGGTCACGGGCTCGTCGCGCACCTTCATGGGCGAGGAGCTTGCCGCGGTCAGTGCGGTCGAGGTCGCGGCGCGCCGCATCGCCGCCGACCAGGGCGACGTCTTCCTCGTCGGCGGCGCCGTGCTCGCCGAGCGCAAGGACGTGCTCCTCGTGCTCGCCGGCGCCGGCTGGGCGTGGCACGGCGAGCCGCTCTCGGTCTGGGCACGGCCCGAGCTGGGCGGCGGCACGATGATGGGCTCGGTCGGCGCGTTCCTCGTGCTCGAAGCGCGCGAGCATGCCGAGAAGCGCGGCAAGACGCCCTATGCCCGCCTCGGCACGGTGCTGTCGGGCCGCACCCGGCGCGAGCCCGGGCAGGCCGCGGCCCTTGCCTCCGAGCAGTTCGCGGCGCTCCGCAGGGAAGCCGGCTCCGCCACCCTCGCGGTCCTCTCCGGGGCGAACGGCCTCGCCCGGACCACGCGCGAGGAGCGCGACTGGCTCGCCCGCCTCAGGGCCGAAGGTGCGGTCGATACCGTCCGCGCAGTCCCGAACATGCTCGGCAACACCGTCGAGGCCGCCTTCCCGTCGATGGTCGCACTGGCGGCGCTGTCGCTGTCGCGCGGCGCGTTCTACCGCAGCGCCGACGACACCGGCTTCGAGCCCGCGGGGATCGAGGCGCCGGAAGCCATCCTGGTCAATTCGTGGGGGTCCTGGCGGGGCGAAGGCATGGGACTGGTGCTGCCCGCGACGTGACGGGCAAGGAGGTTTCAATGGTTTCGAAGGTCAGGGATTCCCGCGGCCGCCCGGTGGTCGCGATCACCGGCATGGGCGTGGTGTCCTCGCTCGGCGTCGGCCTCGACGAGAACTGGTCGGCGCTGGTCGCCGGGCGCTCGGGCATCAAGCGCATCACCCGCTTCCCGACCGAGCACCTGCGCACCACCATTGCCGGCACGATCGACTTCATCGAGGACGACAAGGGCGACCTCAAGCTCGCCATCGGCGAGATCGCCACCGACGAGGCGATCCGGATGGCGCGGATCGGTGCGCCGGGCGACTTTCCGGGCCCGCTCTTCACCGCCATCCCGCCGGTCGAGCTCGGCTGGACGGCACGGCGGCGCCTCTATGACAGCGGCGACCCGGCGATCGCCGACGCCTATGACCGGATGTGCGCCGTGGCCGAGGGCCTCAACGACCGCAGCCAGTTCGAGCGCGTGATGTACGGCTACGTCGCCGAAAAGCTCGCCGACCGCTTCGGCACCAAGGGCGCGCCGGTATCGCTGACCACCGCCTGCGCCTCGGGCGCCACCGCCATCCAGCTCGGCGTCGAGGCGATCCGCCGCGGCGAGACGCAGGCCGCCCTCTGCGTCGGTACCGACTGCTCGGTGACGGCGGAGGAGGTGGTGCGCTTCTCCCTGCTTTCGGCCCTGTCGAATTCCAACGCGGTTCCCGAGGAGGCGGCCAAGCCGTTCTCCAAGAACCGCGACCGCTTCGTCATCGCCGAGGGTGCGGCGGCGCTGGTCCTCGAGGACTACGACAGCGCGGTCGCCCGCGGCGCCACGGTGCTCGCCGTGATCCGCGGCGCGGCCGACAAGAACGACGATTTCCACCGCACCCGCTCCAAGCCCGACGGTTCGGCGGTGATCGGCGCGCTGCGCCAGACCTTCGACGATGCCGGCATGCATCCGGACCAGATCGAATACATCAACGCCCACGGCACCGGCACGCCCGAGAACGACAAGATGGAGGCCTTCGCGCTCGAGGCGGTGTTCGGCGAACGCCTCCGCGGGGTGCCGATCAGCTCGAACAAGTCGATGATCGGCCATACCCTGACCTCGTCGGGCGCGCTGGAGGCGGTATTCTCGGTCAAGACGATGCAGAGCGGCGTGATCCCGCCGACGATCAACTACAAGGTACCGGACCCGAGCATCGACCTCGACGTGGTGCCGAATGTGGCGCGCGCCCAGAAGGTGGGGACGGTCCTCTCCAACTCGTTCGGCTTCGGCGGGCAGAATGCCTGCGTGATCATCTCGGCCGAGCCCGCCTAGGCTCGCCGGCAAGGGACGTTTTTCTTCATGCGCGCACTCCAGCTCCTCGACAGCCGGCGGCTCGAGGTCGTCGAGCTCCCCGATCCGCCGCCGCCCGGGCCCGGCGAGGTCCAGGTCCGCATCCGCGCCGTCGCCCTCAACCACATCGACGTGTGGGGCTGGCGCGGCATGGCCTTCGCCAAGCGCAAGCTGCCGATCATCGTCGGCGTCGAGGCCGCGGGCACGATCGCTGCGGTCGGCGACGGGGTGACGGATCGGACGGTCGGCGAACAGGTGGCGCTGTTCGGCGCCGAGACCTGCGGCACCTGCCCGGCCTGCCGCGAAGGCCGGGACAACCTCTGCGTCAACGTCCAGGGCATCCGCGGCTTCCACATCGACGGCCTCACCCGCGATGCGATCAACCTCAAGGCGCGTTTCACGATCCCCGCGCCCGGCATCCCGATCGAGGCGGCTGCCTGCGCACCGGTCACCTTCGGGACGCCCGAGCACATGCTCTTCGACAACGCCAGGCTCCGGGCCGGGCAGACGGTCCTCGTCCAGGCCGGCGGCAGCGGCATCGGCACGGCGGCGATCCAGCTCGCCAAGGCGGTGGGCGCGACCGTGATCACCACCGTCGGCAGCGACGACAAGATCGGACCCGCGAAGGCGCTCGGCGCCGACCACGTCATCAACTACCGCGAGGAGCGCTTCGAGGGGGTGGTGCGCAAGATCACGAAGAAGGAGGGCGTCGACGTCGTCTTCGAGCATGTCGGCCCCGACACCTTCGCCCAGAGCATGTTCTGCCTCAAGCGCGGCGGGACGCTCGTCACCTGCGGCTCCACCACCGGGATCAACTGCGAGATCAACCTCTTCCAGCTCTACCAGCAGCAGCTTCGCCTGATCGGCAGCTTCGGCTGCACGATCCGCAACCTCGCCGAGGCGCTCCGCAAGATGGCCGACGGCGTCGTGACGCCGGTCGTCGACTCCGTGATTCCGCTCGAGGGCATCCCCACGGCGCTGGAGCGGATCGAGTCGCGGAACGTCTTCGGCAAGATCATCGTGACCCTGTGAGCGATCCGACCGCGGAGATGGACCCGCCGGTCACCGGCGCCACGCCGGCTGCGGATGCGCCGCGAAAGCGCAGGCGCAAGCAGCGTCGCAAGCTCTCGCAGAGTTCGATCGAGCGCATCGAATCCCAGCGCAGCCGGAAGGCCGTTCGCGAGGCGCGGAAGCAGCGCCTCCTCGGCCGACTGGGACGGTCCGCCTTCGTCGAGCGCCGGCTCGCCGGCGGCATGCGCTTCATCTTCCGCTGGTCGGAGGCCGTCGGCCGCGAGCGCGCCACCCGCACCGCCGCCCGCGTGGCTCGCACCCTGTCGCGCTTCAGCCGCGAGAATGCGCTGGCCGCCGCCAACCTCGCCGCTGCCTATCCGGAGAAGAGCCAGGCGGAGCGCGACCGCATCCTTGCCGGCGTCTGGGAGAATCTCGGCCGGCAGACTGTCGAGTACGCCTTCCTCCAGGAGCTGGTCGACGGCTTCGACCCCGAGCGGCCCGGCGAGGGGCCGATCGAGGCGGTCGGCCTCGAACATCTCGTCGCGATCCGCGACAGCGGCAAGCCGGCGATCCTCTTCGGCGCCCATATCGGCAATTTCGAGCTGACGCCGGCGCTCGGCGCGAAGCTCGGCCTGCCGGTCACCGCGCTCTACCGGCCGCCGACCAATCCCCACATCGCCGCCGAGATCGAGAAGCGGCGGAACAACTACCTCGGCCGCATGGTGGTCTCCGGCCGCGGCGCCGCCCTCGAAGTGGCCGATGCGCTGAAGCGTGGCCGCCATATCGGCGTCCTGATCGACCAGCGGATCACCGAGGGCCAGATCATCCCGTTCTTCAACCGGCCGTCGCTCTCCAACCCGCTGGTCGGCGTGATGGCGCGCATCTTCAACTGCCCGGTCCACGGCGGCTATGCCGTGCGCCTGCCCGACGGACGCTTTCGCGCGGTGATGACCCCACCGCTCGAACTGCCGCGCGACGAACGCGGCAAGATCGACGTCGAGGGCGCGAACCTCGTCGTCCACGCCATGGTCGAATCCTGGATCCGGGAATACCCCGACCAGTGGCTCTGGCTGCACGACCGCTGGCGCTGGGGCCGGAAGGGCCGCCAGAAGGCCAAGGGCAAGGCCTGAGCCGGCGGCAGGCCCGCGCCACGATCCTTCGCGCGGCTTCGCCCTCGCGCGCGTCCTCCTGGCCATGCGGGTCGACCCGCCGCGGTAGCCGCGCGGACGGAACGCGGCCGGCTGCGCGCCCCTTCCCTCGATGCGCGACTCATGCCACGTTCCCGGGATGTTCACGGACCTGCAGACCCTCGTCCCGCCGGTCGACGGGCGGCAATCCGAGCGTGCGGCGGCGATCCAGCGCGGCGTCGGCCGGCTGCTGCGGGCCCGCGGCTTCGCGATCGTGACCGAGCTGCCGCTCGCCACCGGTCGCCGCGCCGACATGGTCGCCCTCGGCCCGGCGGCCGAGGTCTGGATCGTCGAGATCAAGTCGTCGATCGAGGACTATCGCGTCGACCGCAAGTGGCCGGACTACCGCTGCTCGTGCGACCGCCTGTTCTTCGCGACCCATGGCGGCGTCCCGGCGGGCATCTTCCCGGAGGACGCCGGCCTGATCCTCGCCGATGCCTATGGCGCAGAGGTCCTCCGCGACGCCCCCGAGCACCGGCTCGCGGCGGCGACGCGGAAGGCGATGCTGGTGCGCTTCGCCCAGGCGGCGGCGCATCGGCTGCATGGGCTCGTCGATCCCGCCGCCGCGGCGCCGGGCTGGTAGCGCCTCCGGAAGCCGCGCCACCGGCCGGGCCGGATGTGACGCCGTTCACCGGCTTGTGTTGACTCCGGCGGCGCCCTGCCGTCTTTTTGCCGCCGAGCCGGACTAGGGGGAGCGCCGGCGGGACTTTGGTTCCCATCCGTGGAGACATTCATGACGAAGGCAACTGCATTCTCGAAGGGGCCGGCGCTGCTCCTCGGTCTCGCACTGGCGGTCGGGGCGACGTTCGCGCATGCCGCAACGACCGAAGAGTTCATCGTCGGCGGCTCGCCCGCGGCGGAGGGCGCGTGGCCGTGGCAGGTCCGCCTGCTCGATTCCAAGAACCCGCAGTCCGGCTTCTGCGGCGGCTCGCTGATCTCCAACCAGTGGGTGCTGACCGCGGCGCACTGCGTCGTGCAGGGCCGGACGACCATGCCGAGTGTCGTCATAGGTTACGGCAGCACGGAGCAGAGCAAGCTCACGCTCGTCGACAGCGCGATGATCATCGTCCATCCGGACTACATGAAGGAGAACCACGCGGACCTCGCGCTGGTGAAGCTCGCCGAGCCGCTGAGCGACGCCGAGTGGATCGAGATCGCCGACGCGGCCAAGGAGCAGGAGCTCGTCACGCCCGGCGCCACGCTCACCGTGACCGGCTGGGGCGCGCTGTGGGACTTCGCGGGCTTCGAGGAAGCGCTCTACAGCCGCAACAACGGCAGCACCGCGGTCGATACCTACAAGCTCCTCACGGCCAACGCCCTCGTCTCGCCGGACAAGCTGCACCAGGTCGAGATCGAGCTCATCACCAACGAGGAATGCGCCGCCGCCTACCAGGCCTATAGCGAGGCGATCCAGCAGAACCTCACCATCGCCGACACCGAGCTCTGCGCCGGCAGCCCGGCGGGCGCCAAGGACTCGTGCTACGGCGACTCGGGCGGACCGCTGGTCGTGGCCGACGAGAGCGGCAAGTACTACCAGGTGGGCGTCGTGAGCTGGGGCAGCCAGTGCGGCAACCCGGTCCTCCCCGGCGTCTACAACAAGCTCGCCCGCTTCGAGGACCTCCTGTGGGATGCCCGCAGCCAGGCGACGCTGCGCTGAGCCGTGAGGCCTTCGCCGGAGGAACGGAAAA
>JAEZEN010000572.1 GCA_023433185.1 Pseudomonadota bacterium
TGACGACGATGCCGTGGGGCGTCGTCTTCCCGGGCGTCGACGGCCCCCGCCATCCCGTCGCCCTCTACGACGGCGCGAAGAACCTGCTCCTCGTGCCGATCCTGATCCTGGTGCTGCGGCGCTGGCCGGCGGGACGTGGCGTCGCCACCGGCGTCTTCCTCCTGCTCTATGGCGGCCTGAGGTTCCTCGTCGACCTGTTGCGCGACTACGAGGGCGGCTGGCTCGGCATCGGCCAGGGGCAGTACTTCAACCTCATCACGGCGGGGGTCGGCCTGGCGGTGCTTGCGTGGGCGTTCCGGCGGCGGCAGCGGCCGGCGCCGCGCCGGGTGGCGGCCACCGAGCGGCGGGTCAGCCCGCTGCTCGTCGCGGCCTTCGTCTTCCTCTGCCTCTATCCGCTCGGCATCCCGACGAGCTGGACGCGAGAGAACATCGAGACGATCCGCGCCGAGGAGCCGGCCGCGCCATGACCGGCACGCCCGGAGCGAAGCGGAGCTACGCGGTCAGCTTCTCCAGCACCTGCTCGGAGACCTCGAAGTTCGAGTAGACGGCCTGGACGTCGTCGTCGTCCTCCAAGAGCCCGATCAGCTTGACCATGGTCGCGGCCTTTTCCTCGTCGAGGGCGGTCATGGTCTGCGGCTGCCACACGGCCTTGACCGTCTCGGCCTCGCCGAGCGCCTGCTCGAGATTCTTCGCCACCTCGCCGAGATCACCGAAGCCGCAGGTGATGACGTGCCCCTCCTCGTCGCTCTTCACGTCGTCGGGACCGGCCTCGATCGCCGCCTCGAGCACCGTGTCGGCGCTGCCGGCGGACGCCGGATAGACGATCTGGCCGACCCGGTCGAACATGAAGGACACCGAGCCGGTCTCGCCCAGCGCCCCGCCGTTCTTGGCGAGGCAGGAGCGGACATTGCTGGCGGTGCGGTTGCGGTTGTCGGTGAGCGCCTCGACCACCATGGCGACGCCGCCCGGCCCGTAGCCCTCGTAGCGCACCTCCTCGTAGTTCTCGCTGTCGCCGCCGGACGCCTTCTTGATCGCCCGCTCGACATTGTCCTTGGGCATGTTCTCGGCGCGGGCATTCTGGATCGCCAGCCGCAGGCGCGGGTTCATCGCCGGGTCGGGCGAGCCGAGCTTGGCGGCGACCGTGATCTCGCGGGCGAGTTTCGAGAAGACCTTGGAGCGGCGCGCGTCCGCCGCGCCCTTCTTGTGCATGATGTTCTTGAACTGTGAATGGCCTGCCATGCGCTCTCCATCCGCGCCCGCTCCGTCGGCGGGGCGTTTCCCGCGCGGCCGGCCGCTCTTCCTGGACGACTGGTTTTCGGCCCGCCTTATACGTCGGTAACCGCCGCAAGTGAAGGCTGCGCCAGGCTGCCGCCGGCAGGGCCGGCCGGAGCGGACGGCCAACGACTTTTTTGGCGACGACGCCGGGTTGCGCTCGCTACAATGCGTCTCCGCGTTTTGCCACTCGGGGAGCTTCGCATGGACGCGCGTGAGGTCATTGCCGCCAATCCGTTCTTCGCCGAGGTGCTGGAGGAACGGGATATCGCCGCCCTTGCGCGCCGCGCCCTCACCGTGCAGCGCCCGGCAGGAACCGACCTGATCCACGAGGACGGGGCCGACGCCTCGCTGTTCATCATCGTCGAGGGAACGGTCGAAGTGATCGCCGGCGACTCGCGGCATGGCAAGCACATCGCCGAGCTCGGCCCCGGCGGCTTCTTCGGCGAGATGTCGCTGATGACCGGCGAGCGCCGCAGCGCCACGGTCCGCGCCGTCACCGACGTCACGGTGCTGGAGATCACCAAGTCCGCCATCACGCCGTTCCTCGACGCGAGCCCGGAGCTGATCGAGCGCTTCGCGGCCGTGCTGAAGAAGCGGCAGGCCGAGCTGGACCGCGCCTATGGCGCGAGCCCCTTCTCGGTACTCGACCAGGGCGGCTTCGCCGCCATGATCCGCCGCTTCTTCGGGGGGTAGGGCTCTCAGCCGATCGCGGAGGCCGATATCGCCTTCAGCCGCGGCAGGGCCGTGTCCGGCGCGACCTCGGACGCCCATGCGATGAAGCCACCCACCCGGCGTTCCTTCTTGTCGCGATGGTTCATGGCGATGTCGGACAGGCGGTGGTCGAGAAAGGGATTGCGGAAGCGGTCGATGACGCTCCGCCGGTAGTCCGGTGCCTCGCCGATGCCCGCCGCGGCGAAGACCGGCAGCAGTTCTTCGTCATAAAGCGCATCGAGCCAGGCCCGCATCGCCGGGTCGGCGACCAGTTCGCGGACCGTCTCGTCGGCGCGCCGCCCCTCGGCCTGCCAGCGGTCGGCCATGCAGGTATGGGCGAGGTTGAGGAGGAAGAGCTTCAGCCGCTCCGTCACCTTGAGGTCGTCGACGATGCGGACCGCCGGATGCGACCACGGGACGACGAGGCCCTTCTGCTTTTCGATCGCCCAGAGCGCATAGGGCTCGGCCACCGCGCCGGCGGGCTCGAGAGCGGTCGAGACGATCCGGTCGACCAGGCTGTTGGCAAAGACGCAGCCGGTCTCGAGCCAGGCCGCGAACTCTTCCGGCATTCCGGAACGGCCGGCGAGCGCGACGCAGTGCCCGCGGAGCACCACGCCGTTGTCCGGCACGAGTTCGGTGGGGAACAGGGTGAGCGGCGCCCCGCCCGCCTGCCAGCGCGCGTGGAGGAGCTTCGTGAGCTTCGCCGGAAACGACACCGGCATGCCGTCGCCGATCGTCTCGCCGTCGGGCATGCGATAGCCGCCGTCGCCGGTATTGGAGATGACCTGCTCCGCCTCCTCGACGGCGATCCGCTCGATCTCGCCCCAGTCCCTCGCCGTCGACAGGCCGCGGACGAGGCAGGTCGTGTGCTCGGTGCGCTCGACCGGCGCGCCCGCCTCGAGGCCGCGGATGACGATCGGCAGCGGCCGCCCGTCGAAGGCCGCGAGGCGTCCGGCGCGGTCGGCCGCGCCCGAAGTCTGGACCACCGTCACCGGGCCGACCGCCTGGCCGGCGCGCATCGCGTCCGAGATGAAAAGGTCGGCATGGGCCTGGAGGAAGCGGCTCGTGCCGAACTGGAGGATGGGGGTCCTCATACCGTCACCACCGCCTTGAGCGGCAGCTCCGCCGCCCGCATCCAGGCCGGCATCGCCTCGGGCAGGTCGTCGAGGGTGCCGGCATGCGTGTTGAGCGCGTCCATCGGAACCTGCCCGGCGCGGACCGCGGCCATCACCGTCTCGAAATCGGCGCGCGTGGCGTTCCGGGTCGCCTTCAGGGTCATCTCCTTCCGGTGGAACTCGGGATCGCTGAAGGTGATGTCGGCGTTGCGGACGCCGACGAAGACCAGCGTGCCGCCGCTCGCGACATAGGCGAAGGAGCCTTCCATCGCCCGGGCGCTGCCGGTCGCGTCGAACACCACGTCGTAGCGGTCGCCGCCGGTCAGGCGGTCGATCTCGGCGAGCGCGTCTTCGCCGGCGCGGATGCCTTCCCGGAAGCCGAAGCGGTCGGCAAGCGTGGCGAGCCGTCCCTCGGAAAGGTCCATGAGCGTCACGGTCCCGCCCGCGAGGCGGGCGAAGATCGCGGTGCCGACGCCGATCGGCCCGGCGCCGACGACAAGGACCCGATCCCCCCGGACCAGTTCGGAACGGCGCACGGCATGCGCCCCGATCGCCTGGAACTCGATCATCGCGGCGTCGCGGAGGCTGAGGTCCGGTGCCGGATAGAGGTTCGCCTCGGGTACGAGCACGCGCTCGCACATGCCGCCGTCGATGTGCACGCCGAGCACCTTGAGCGTGGCGCAGCAGTTTGGCCTTCCCTTCCGGCAGGCGACGCAATGGCCGCAGGAGAGGTAGGGATTGATCACCACCGTCGTGCCCGGCGCGAGGTCGGGACTCGCGGCACCCCCGGCGACCGTGCCGGACAGTTCGTGCCCCATCACCCGCGGATAGGCGAGGAAGGGATGCGTGCCCTCGAAGATGTGGAAATCGGTTCCGCAGATGCCCACGGCCCGGATGTCGACCGCGACCAGGCCCCGACCGATCTCCGGCATCGGTATCTCGCGGCGCTCGAGCCGGCCCGGCTCGACACAGACAATCGCACGCATTCCTCCGTCCTCTTCTCTCTTCTGCGCCCCGATCCGCGAGACTCTCGTCTCTTGTCGCGGTGCTTGGTTCCGATCTAAGGTGCGCCCGTCCGGCGGGAATATGCCAAGCGGACCCCAAGATTCGCACGGGATTTCAAAGCAGGTGCGCCAGGACAATGATCCAGGGCACCGATCACCGGGAGGAATAGAACACATGACACGTCTCACTGGAATGTTAGCATTGGCAGGTATCGGCGCGGGCCTCATGGCGGGCACCGCGCTGGCTGACACCAGCGACAAGCGGATCGCGCTCTCCAACAACTACGCCGGCAATTCCTGGCGTCAGGCGATGCTGCGGAGCTGGGACAAGGTGACCGGCCCCGCCGTGGAGGCCGGGATCGTCGCCGCGGCGGATCCCTTCACCACCGCCGAGAACCAGGTGACCGAGCAGGCCGCGCAGATCCAGAACATGGTCCTGGAAGGCTACGATGCCATCGTCCTCAACGCCGCCTCGCCGGACGCCCTCAACGGCGCGGTGCGGGAGGCCTGCGATGCGGGCGTCATCGTCGTCTCCTTCGACGGCATCGTCACCGAGCCCTGCGCCTGGCGCATCGCGGTCGACTTCAAGCAGATGGGCAAGGACGAGGTGCTCTACCTCAAGGACAGGCTCCCCGACGGCGGCAATCTCCTCGAGATCCGCGGCCTCGCCGGCGTCTTCGTCGACGACGAGATCTCGCAGGGCATCCACGAGGGCGTCGCCGAGAACCCGCAATTCACCATCGTCGGCTCCGTGCACGGCGACTGGGACCAGGCCAAGGCGCAGGCCGCGGTTGCCGGCATCCTGCCGAGCCTGCCGGACGACATCGTCGCGGTGGTGACCCAGGGCGGTGACGGCTACGGCGCCGCGCAGGCCTTCGCCGCCGCCGGCCGCGACATGCCGCTCATCATCATGGGCAACCGCCAGGACGAACTGCAGTGGTGGAAGGAGCAGAAGGACGCCAACGGCTACGAGACCATGTCCGTCTCGATCGCGCCCGGCGTTTCGACGCTCGCCTTCTGGGTCGCCCAGAAGATCCTCGACGGCCAGGACGTGCCGAAGGATCTCGTGGTGCCGTTCCTGCGCATCGACCAGGACACCCTCGAAGAGAGCCTCGCCACCACCGAGGCCGGCGGCGTCGCCAATGTCGAGTACTCCGCCGACGATGCCCAGGCGGTGATCGACGAAGCGAAGAGCTGATCGCGCTGCGCTATACTGGTATCGGGGATCGGATGAATCGGAGGGCCGTCTCCGGGCCATGAACGCCAGCGACCGCATCGTGAGCCTGGACGGCGTCGAAAAGAGCTTCGGCGCCGTCCGTGCCCTTGCCGGGGTCGACCTCGCGGTCGATGCCGGCGAGTGCCTTGGCCTCGTCGGCCACAACGGTGCCGGCAAGTCGACGCTGATGAACGTGCTCGCGGGCACGCTCCGTCCCGATCGGGGCACGATAGCCGTCGATGGCGCCGACCTCACCCAGGGCTGGGACGTCGCCATCGCCCAGCGCCGCGGCATCCGCTGCGTCTTCCAGGAACTCTCGCTCTGCCCGAACCTCACGGTGGCGGAGAATGCCCGCGTCTTCCACGCCTCGCTCCGCGGCATCGGCTGGCGCCGCCGCTCGGGCCGGCTGATCACCGAAATGCTCGACGAGATCTTCCCCGGCCACCGGATCGCGCCGGGCGACGTGGTCGGCGACCTGCCCATCGCGCGCCGCCAGATGGTCGAGATCGCGCGGGCCTTCTCGGTCACCGACACGCCGGTGAAGGTGGTGATCCTCGACGAGCCGACCTCGTCGCTCGACGCGGTGCTGGCCGGCCAGCTCCTCGCCTTCGTCAAGCGCTTCGTCGCGGGCGGCGGTGCCGTGATCCTCATCTCGCACCTGCTCGGCGAGATCCTCGGGACCGCCAGCCGCGTCATCGTGATGCGCGAGGGCACCGTCGTGGCCGGCCGGCCGGCGGCCGAGTTCAGCCGCGACAGCCTGGTCGGCGCGATGGGAAGCGTCGCTC
>JAEZEN010000601.1 GCA_023433185.1 Pseudomonadota bacterium
AGACCAAGCCGCGCCAGCGCATCCGCCAAACCGATGGCCGGCTGCTCGCCGACGCGCCCGGCCGGTATCCGCGTCTCGCCGATGTGGATGAGGCCACGGAGGAAGGTCCCCGTGGTGATGACGACGGCGCCCGCCGAGAGCACGCGACCATCGGCGAGACGTATTCCGGTGACGCGGCCGTCCGACGACAGGAGGTCGTCCGCCTCGCCTTCCACCACCGTCAGTCCGGCGGTCTGGCCGAGCAGGTCCTGGACGGCCTCACGGTAGAGCTTGCGGTCGGCCTGGGCTCGCGGTCCGCGGACCGCCGGCCCTTTCCGCCGGTTGAGTACGCGGAACTGGATGCCAGCCCGGTCCGCGGCCCTGCCCATGATGCCATCGAGGGCGTCGATCTCCCGGACGAGGTGGCCCTTGCCCAGGCCGCCGATGGCGGGATTGCACGACATCGCGCCGACGGTGGCGAAGCTGTGCGTGACGATCGCCGTGCGAGCGCCCATCCGGGCAGCGGCAGCGGCGGCCTCGGTTCCGGCGTGTCCGCCGCCGATGACGATGACATCGAAGGATTCCATGGCGTTTCCTACCGCAATGGCGGGCGGGCGGTCAAAACCTCTCCATCCGTTTCACGTGAAACATGACGGCTACTTGCCGATGCAGAAGTCGCGAAAGATGAAGTCGAGCAGGTCCTCGACATCGACCCGGCCGGTCAGTCGGCCGAGGGCATCCGTCGCATGGCGCAGTTCTTCGGCCCGCAGTTCAAGCGGCAGCGCATGGCCGAGCGCCGAAAGGAGCGCCCGACGGCAGGCCTCGAGCGCATCGCGGTGTCGCGCCTGGGTGATCAGAGATGACTCGCCGGGCTCCATGCGTTCGCGTGCGAACGCCGCGAGTTCCGCGAGGAGGGAGTCGATGCCCTCGCCCGTCTCCGCTGAGACGAGCACGTCCACCGCCGCGGCGAGGCGCGCCCGTTCCGTGGGCGAATCGATCAGATCGATCTTGTTGCCCACCCGGAGCACAGGTCCGGCATCACCCAGGGCGGGCCCGGGCAGTTCCCTGACGTCGGAGACCGCAATTACCAGATCCGCCGCCGCCGCCCGCGCCCGCGCCCGGCGGATGCCCTCCTGCTCCACCCTGCCCTCGGCCTCGCGAAGACCCGCGGTATCGACGATCGTGAACGGATAGCCGCCCACGTCGAGCCGCACCTCGATCAGGTCGCGGGTCGTCCCCGGCTCGTCGGAGACGATCGCCACATCGCGCCGGGCGAACGCGTTGATGAGGCTGGACTTTCCGGCGTTGACGGGGCCGACCACCACCACCTCCGCACCGTCGCGCAGGCGCTCGCCACGCCCGCCGTCGTCGAGATGCCGGGCGATGTCGGCCGCAACCGCTCTCACGTCGTCCCACGCCCGGGCCGAGACTGCGTCGGGCACATCCTCCTCGTCGGCGAAATCCAGTTCCGCCTCCACCATGGCGCGCGCCCTGACCAGCCGCGCCCGCCAGCCGTCGAACGCCCGGCGCAGGGCACCGGAAGCCTGGCGCACCGCCTGCCGGCGCTGCGCCTCGGTTCCCGCAGGGAGCAGGTCGCCAACCCCTGCGACCTCGGTGAGGGCGAGCCGGCCGGCGGCAAAGGCCCGGCGCGTGAACTCACCGGGCTCGGCGGGCCGCACTCCGGCGAGCGCCGACAGACGCGCGATCATGGCCGCAATCACCGCACGGCCACCATGCACGTGGAACTCGGCCACATCCTCCCCGGTGAAGCTCGCGGGCCCGGGAAAGAAAAGAGCGAGGCCGGAATCGATCGTCGAACCGTCCCCGCTCCTCAGGAAAGCGAGCGTCGCCCGGCGTGGTTCCGGAATCGATCCGATAATCGTTTCGAGGATGTCGCGCACCGCAGGGCCGCTTACCCGCAGGACCGCCACCCCCGCCGGCGGGGGGCCACTCGAAAGCGCGAAGATTGTCGCGTCCTTCACTGTCGCCACGCGCCATCCTTCCCCTACATTGGCCTCATGACCGAGAACCTCCTTCGCCACGAAGCCAGCCCCTATCTCCTCCAGCACCAGCACAACCCGGTCCACTGGCGTCCCTGGGGTCCGGCCGCGCTCGCGGAAGCCCGAAGCGAGAACAAGCCCATCCTGCTTTCCGTCGGGTACGCCGCCTGCCACTGGTGCCATGTCATGGCGCACGAGAGCTTCGAGGACCCGGCAACCGCCGCCGTGATGAACCGGCTCTTCGTGAACATCAAGGTCGATCGCGAAGAGCGCCCGGATATCGACCAGATCTACATGGGCGCCCTCCATGCCCTCGGCGAGCAGGGCGGGTGGCCGCTCACCATGTTCCTCACCCCCGGCGGAGAGCCGATCTGGGGCGGCACGTATTTCCCGCCGGAGGCCCGGTACGGCCGGCCGTCCTTCACGGACGTGCTCGAGGAGGTCGCGCGCATCTTCCGGGAGGAGCCGGCGAAGGTCGAGACCAACCGCTCCCTCCTCATGCAGGCACTCGGTGAACGCCGCCCGCGGTCCGGCACCGTGCCGGATCGCCAGCTTCTCGACGCCGCGGCGGAACGCCTGCTCGGATTCATCGATACGGAGCGCGGCGGAGTCCGCGGGGCGCCTAAGTTCCCCCAAGCCAGCCTGCTCGAAATGCTGTGGCGCGCAGGCCGGCGCACCGGCGACACCCGGTACCGCGATGCCGTGCTGGTGACGCTGCGCAACATCGCCCAGGGCGGCATCTACGATCATCTCGGCGGCGGTTTCGCCCGCTATTCCGTCGATGATCGATGGCTGGTCCCGCATTTCGAGAAGATGCTCTACGACAACGCCCAGCTCCTCGAACTTCTGACGCATGGCTTCATCGCGACGGGAGAGCCGTTGTTTCGCCTCCGAATCGAGGAAACCATCGGTTTCCTGGTCCGCGAGATGCGGTTGCCCGGCGGGGCCTTCGCCGCCAGCCTCGACGCTGACTCGGAGGGGCACGAGGGGAAATTCTACGTCTGGACCACCGCCGAGGTCGCGGATGTCCTGGGGCCGGAAGACGCGGCGTTCTTCGCGTCCGTCTACGACATTACGCCCGCCGGCAACTTCGAGGGCGTCTCGATACCCAACCGCCTCACCCACCCGGCACTCCTCTCCGAAGCGGAGGAGGCGCGCCTTGCCGCCGCGCGGGAACGGCTCCTGGCCCGGCGCACGGGCCGGGTCCGGCCCGCCACTGACGACAAGGTGCTCGCGGACTGGAACGGCCTCGCCAGCGCAGCGCTGGCCTTCGCCGGAGCGACCCTCGACCGGCCGGACTGGGTTGCACTGGCGCACGACGCCTACACCTTCGTGCGCGACACGATGTCCCGCGACGGCCGTCTCGCCCATGCCTGGCGCGACCACAAGTCGGTCTATCCCGGCCTCGCGACGGACTATGCGGCCATGGTCAAGGCCGCGCTCGCCCTTCATTCCGCGACCCTCGATCCGCGCTACCTCGGGCAGGCCGTGGATCTTGCGGCTAGCCTGCGCCGCCACCATTGGGATGATACCGACCCCGGCTACTTCCTGCCCGCCGACGATGCGGAGGCGCTGATCCTCCGGCCACGCTCGACCACCGACGAGGCGACGCCGAGCGCCAATTCGGTCATGGCCGCCAACCTCGTCCGTCTCTGGCACCTCACCGGGGAGGACATCTTCCGCGCCGATGCCGACGCGATCATCGCCGCCGCGCCGATCGCCGAGAATCTCTTCGCGGCGAGCGGCATGCTCTCCGCACTCGATCTCCGCCTCGGCGCCACCGACGTCGTCCTTGTCCTGCCGCCGGGCACCGATCACGCACCGCTGATCGCTGCCGCCCGCCGGACCGCCACCCCGAACACGATCCTCCGCGCCGTGGCCGGCCCCGAAGGTCTGCCCCTTGGCCATCCCGCCCACGGCAAGACCGCCATGAACGGCCGGCCGACGGCCTATGTCTGCCGGGACCAGACCTGCTCGCTCCCGGTCACCGACCCCGCGGCCCTCGCCGCGTCGCTGAGCCCGCCCGGCGACCGATAGCGGCCAGATTTGTCCTTCCCCCGCTTCGCGGCCCTGCGCTAAGGTCCCCCGCGACCCACGAAGCCGGGAGGATGTGCCCATGCCCCGCCACCCAGCCGTCCTGGCGGCTGCCGCCGCCGCCATGCTCGCCGGTCCCGCCATCGCGGAGGATGAAGCCTGCCCGCCGGCAGACCGGGACGCGCAGGTCGCGGTCGCGCGACAATTCCACGATGAGGTCATCAACCGGCGCAACCCGGCCGCGCTCGGGAATATCCTCGCCGACACCATCATCCACCATGCCGCCGGCGGCTACCCCGACGAGATGGACCGCGACGGCGTGACCGCGATGATGGGGGACTTCCTCGGCGCCTTCCCGGACCTCGCCTACGATTTCGACTTCTGGATCGTCGAAGGCGATCTGGTGGTCCAGCGCTACACAGCCACCGGAACGCACCAGGGCGCGCTCGGTGCCCTCGCTCCGACGGGCCGGCAGGCGACGTGGACCGGGATGAACATCTACCGGATCACGTGCGGCAAGATCGTGGAACTGTGGTCGGAGGTCGATGCGATCTCGCGAAACCGGCAGCTCACGGACTGACAAGGCCCCACCGGGCGACCGCGGCGCGGACGAAGGCCACGCGGTCGGCCACCGGCGCGCGCGGCAATTCCACCAGTTCGTAGCCTGCTTCGTCATAGCCCACGGCGATGGCCTCGAAGGTCGCCACGGCTTCCGCGAAATCCTGCCGCCGCTCGCCATCGGCCGCATAGATCGCCCGCCAGGGCGGCGCGAGCAGGACATGGCGGTGATAGCGGTACACGGCGACGGCGCGATGAAGGTGCTCCGGAACGGAGGCCCCGATGAGCCGCGAATAGCCGATCAGGTCCGGAATGCCGCGATCGAAGAAGACCGGGCCCGCGACCAGCCCGGCATCGGTGTGTCCTGCCAAGTCCCGCGACAGCATCAGTTCGCGGTAGAGCAGCCGGTCGCCACGGTGGTTGCCGATGCCGCCGATCGACTCCTGCTCGCGGATGATCGCCCGGCCGGACTCCGGGACAACCGGGTATCCTGCCGCCGCGAGGGCACCGAGGAGCGTGGTCTTTCCCGCCCCCGGCCCGCCGGTGATCACGACGAAACGGTCGTGATCCATGGGACCGTCAGGTGTTCATCGAATCGAAGAAGTCGGCGTTGCTCTTCGTCGCCTTGAGCTTGTCGAGCAGGAACTCGATGGCGTCGACCGTGCCCATCGGCATGAGGATGCGGCGGAGCACGTACATCTTCTTGAGGACGTCCGGGGGCACCAGAAGCTCTTCCTTGCGGGTGCCGGAGCGGGTGATGTCGATGGCCGGGAAGACGCGCTTGTCGGCGACCTTCCGGTCGAGGATGAGCTCGGAATTGCCGGTGCCCTTGAACTCCTCGAAGATCACCTCGTCCATGCGGCTGCCGGTATCGATGAGCGCCG
>JAEZEN010000365.1 GCA_023433185.1 Pseudomonadota bacterium
GTCGAAGGTCGCCGCGACCAGTCCGTCGAGGCCGAGGGCGCTCAGCAGTCGTGCGCGCACATCCGGCGGTGTCAGGCGGAACACCGGCTCCTCGGGCCGGAAGAAGGTTCGGGGATTGGGCTCGAATGTCATGACCACGGCCGGCACCCCTTGCCGACGCGCATGGCCGATCGTCCGCGACAGGAGCCCCTGGTGGCCGAGGTGGACCCCGTCGAAGCTGCCGATGGCGATCGCGCCGCCGCGGAGGGCAGCGGGCAGCCCGTCGAGCGTGCATTGCGTCAGCAGGGCGCGCGGCGGTGGATCTGGCTGGGGCATCGGTCGGTGACTCGGTGGGGAGCGCGACCGTGCCGCCTCGACCGGCCCGGGTCAAGGTGAGCGAACGGATGCGCCGGGGGCGGTGCGGGCGGGCTTGCCGCGACGGCAACCCCCCGTCTTGGGGGTTTCGGTTAACTCTTGGGAGGCTATCGTCTCTGTCCATGAAAGAGGACTTCAGGGGCTCGACGATGCGTAGTGATCCGGTGCGTCGCGACTGGCTGACCATCGGCCTGTCTCTCGTCGCTCTCGCGGTGGTGGTGATGGCGGTGGAAAAGACCATCGACTTCACGGCCAACGCGTCGCCGGTGGCGATCACGCACGTCGCGGAGTAGCCCGGCCCGACAATCGGCGCTTGGGGCCGCTACCACGCGAGATGCGGCAGGTAGGCGCGCGCCCCGACGCGGTATTCCGTCAGAAACACCCTGATCTCGGCTTCGGCCGGTTCCCCGCGCGGCCCGAAGCGCTCCGCGTGGATGCCGGCGGTCACGAACAGAACGTCCATTCCGGCCGCGTTCGCGCCCCTGAGGTCCGTCTCGGCGGCGTCGCCGATGGCGAGGATCTCGGAGGCCAGGACCGGCCGCCCGGCAAGGGCCGAGAACCGCTGCAGCGCGGTTTCGTAGATCGGCGCATGGGGCTTGCCGAACAACACGGTTTCGCCCCCGAGCGCAGCGTAGCGCTCGGCCAGGGCCCCGGCGCACCAGAGGATGCGATCGCCGCGTTCCACGATCCTGTCGGGATTGGCGCAGACGAAAGGCAGGCCGCGCGCCAGCCAGCCTTCCATTCGCGAGCGGTAGTCGTCGGGCGTCTCGCGTTCGTCGTCGAACAGGCCGGTGCACGCGATGAACTCCGCGTCGTCCGCGCCGGTCAGTGTCACGTCGACCCCTTCGAGGAGCACCATGTCCCGCTTCGGGCCGACATAGTGCGCCCGGGCGGCCGGTCGGGAGGCGAGGTAGTCGCGCGTCGCCTCCCCCGAGGTGACGATATCGTCGTAGGCCGCCGGATCTATGCCGAACCGCACGAACTGCTTGACGACCTCGGCGCCGGGGCGCGGCGCATTGGTGAGCACGAAGACACCGACCCCGGCGGCGCGAGCGCGTACCAGCGCCTCGGCCGCCGCCGGATAGACCGTCAGCCCGTTGTGGAGGACGCCCCAGGCATCGCAGAGGATGAACCGGTAGTCGGCAGCGATGTCGGCGAGGCCGCCGACGCGGGGCGGATGGGGGGTGTTGGCCATGGCCGCGGCGGGTAACGGCTCGGACCGCCCCGGTCAAGGGGACGGCGGCCCTGCCTATCGCGTGTAGCCGAATTGCGCCGCCGCCTCGGCGACGATCGGCCAGGCCAGATTCACCTCGTCGGCGGCAAGGTTCTCGCGCCAGCGCCCGACCCGGCGGCTGTGGTCCGGCCGGGAATAGCCCCGGGATGTCTCCGCCTCGACGAAACGCTCGTTATTGGTGTCCTGCACGCGATCCGCCCAGCCATCGAGAGCATCGGCGATCTCGCCGGGATCGATGCCGAGCCCGCGGCACACCGAGCGCGCGAAGGCGCGGGGATCGGAGATCATGGCCTCGAAAGTCACAACCTCGGCGATGTCCCTGACCTGGCCGTAACCGTGGAGGTTGATGAACGCCCAGTGATGCGCGCACCGGGCGACCAGCGGCCGGTCGAGCCAGTCCCGCCAGTCGGGTGGCCGCGGATGATGGCCCCAGTCGAGGGCGATGCCGACCCGCAGCGAGGCGATCGCGTCGAGCGGGTGACGGACGATCCAGAAGAAGCGCATGTCGGGGCGGCGTTCACGCATCGCGGCGAGGGGGAACGAAAGCCCCGGGAGGGGCGTGCCGAAGCGGTCCGAATCGCGCGGCACCTTGAAGGCCTGCGGCGTGCCGTAGTCGGCGTCCATCACGTCCTCGAAGGGCGGCTCGCTGCGATAGGTGTACAGGGGGTTGTGGTCGAAGAACTCGCCGAAGATCGACGTGCCGCTCCGGCCGCAGCCGAGAATCATCACGGGCGGCGGGAAGGATGAGGGAGGCTGGGGCGGCACGGCGTGACTCGCGACTGCGTTGGGGGACGGCGAGAGTGCGGGCGGCGCTTGTCCTTGGCAAGCGGGCAAGGCGCGTTCGCGGTGTCGGCGGCAGGTTCGGAAACGCTTCGTTTACCGTGTTCGGGCGACAACGGCGTCATCGGTCCTCGGGGCCGCACCGGAAGGCAGGGGTCGCCCGGTCGTGACTGTCGCCTGTACCAGCCAGCGGGCCGTGGACGTCGTCATCCTCGACGGCGACCCGGCGCAGCGCCGCGTGCTCGCCGGCCTCATCGCCGAGCGCGGTCCGGGCCGGTTCGCGCCGCACGGCTATGCGACCGGGGCCGAGGCGGTCGCGGCGGCGCAAAGGATGCCCGGGGCGATCATGGTCGTCGATCTCGAGACCGTCGGCGACGTGGCGCGCCTGTCCGACATGGCCCGCGCCGCGCCGCCCGTCATCGCGCCGCGCGCGGCGGGGTGCCTGGCTGTTTT
>JAEZEN010000042.1 GCA_023433185.1 Pseudomonadota bacterium
AGCGTCCACGTCCAGGCCGAGCGGCGCGGCACGGCGCATGCGGTGCGGGCGGCCGAGGCAGCGTTCGATCCGGCGCCGGACGACGTGCTGGTCCTCTACGGCGACACGCCGCTCGTCACGGCGGCGACGCTTGGCCGGCTGCGCGCCGGCCTCGCGAGCGCCGACCTCGTGGTGCTCGGCTTCACGCCCGACGACGCGGCGGGTTACGGCCGGCTCCTGATGGCAGGCGCCCAGCTCACCGCGATCCGCGAGGTCAAGGACGCCACGCCCGAGGAGCGGGCGGTGCGGCTGTGCAATGCCGGGGTCATGGCGTTCCGCGGTGCCCTCCTGCCGATGCTCGCCGAGATCGGCACGGCGAACGCCAAGGGCGAGTACTACCTGACCGACCTCGTGGCGCTCGCCAACGCCGCCGGCAAGTCCGTCACCGTCATCGAGGCGGACGCCGACGAGGTCGTCGGCGTCAACGACCGCGGCGAGCTTGCCGCCGCCGAGGCGCTGTTCCAGAGCGCCGCGCGCCAACGCGCGATGGCGGGGGGGGCGACGCTGGTCGCGCCGGAGACCGTGTTCTTCTCCTTCGACACCCGGCTCGGCCGCGACGTGACGGTCGAGCCCAACGTCTTCTTCGGCACCGGCGTCACCATCGCCGACGGCGTGACGGTGAAGGGATTCTCGCACCTCGAGGGCGCGATCGTCGCGGCGGACGCGATCGTCGGGCCGTTCTCGCGGCTCCGGCCCGGCGCGACGATCGGGGAAGGGGCCCATGTCGGCAACTTCGTCGAGGTCAAGAACGCCAGCCTCGATGCCGGGGCGAAGGCCAACCACCTCGCCTATATCGGCGATGCCCATGTCGGGGCCGGTACGAACATCGGGGCGGGCGTCATCACCTGCAACTACGACGGCGTCTTCAAGCACCACACCGAGATCGGGGCAGGTGCCTTCATCGGCTCGAACAGCGCGCTTGTCGCGCCGATCACCATCGGCGACGGCGCCTATGTCGGCACCGGCAGCGTCGTCAGCCAGGACGTTCCGGCCGGCGACCTCGCCATCGCCCGGGCCCGCCAGGTCAACAAGCCCGGCTACGGCGCGAAGCTCAGGGCCGCCAAGATGGCGATGAAAAAGGGCGGGTAGGGCGCGCCTGCCGGGCTCGTGCTATCGATACGGGCCAGAATCCGCCGCAGCCCCGGGAGAATCCGCCCTATGCCTTTCGTGAGCATCAAGTTCGTCAGGGAGAACGTCGCCGACGATCCCGAGGGCAAGATGAACCGCATCGCCGATCGCGTCAGCCAGGCGATCGCCGACGAGATGGGCGTCACACCGGAATCGGTGTGGATCGGCTTCGAGCCGCTCCCGGCGACGGAGTTCTACGTCGGCAAGGACAGCGTCGCGGCGCGGCGGGCCAGGAAGGGCTGAGCGGCCCGCCGGGCGCTCAGGCGACGGGCGGAGCCTGAGGATGCCGGACCGCATTCTCCTGCCGCTGATCGTCGCCTGTGCGCTGTTCATGGAGAATCTCGATTCGACGGTTCTCACCACCGCGCTGCCGGCCATCGCGGCGGACTTCGGGGCGAGCCCGATCCACCTCAAGCTGGCGCTGACCTCCTACCTGCTGGCGCTCGCGGTCTTCATTCCGGCGTCGGGCTGGCTCGCCGACCGCTACGGCGCGCGGGCGATCTTCCGCCTCGCGATCCTGATCTTCACCCTCGGCTCGATCGCCTGCGGGCTGTCGAATTCGATTCCCGAGATCGTGGCGGCGCGCGTCGTCCAGGGAATCGGCGGATCGATGATGATGCCGGTCGGTCGGCTGGTCATCCTCAGGAGCATTCCGAAGAGCGAACTGGTCGGTTCGCTCGCCTGGCTTACCGTGCCGGCCCTGCTCGGCCCGGTCATGGGGCCGCCGGTCGGCGGGTTCATCACGACCTATTTCGAGTGGCGCTGGATCTTCTGGATCAACGTGCCGGTCGGCGTCCTCGGCCTCGTGCTTGCCACGCTCTACCTGCCCGACATCCGGGGCGAGGCGCGGCAGCGCTTCGACGGCACCGGCTTCACCCTGTCGGCCCTGGGCCTCGCTCTGTTCATGACCGGCTCCACCACCCTCGGGCTGCGATTGATCCCGACCGCCGCCGTGCTGGCGATCCTCGCGGGCGGCGTGGTGCTGCTCGCCCTCTACACGGTCCGCAGCCGCCGCGTCGCGGCCCCGATCATCGACCTGTCGCTCCTCCGGATACCGACGATGCGGGCGAGCCTCCTCGGCACGCTCCTCTTCCGGATCGGGGTCGGCGCGACGCCTTTCCTCCTGCCGCTCATGCTTCAGCTCGGCTTCGGCATGTCACCCTTCCAGTCGGGAATGATCACCTTCGCCGCGGCGATCGGGGCGATCGCCATGAAGTTCGCCGCCCCGCCGATCCTCCGACGATTCGGCTTCCGGGCCGTGCTGATCGCCAACGCCGTCATCGCCGGGGCCTTCGTCATGCTGCCGGCGGCCTTCACGCCGGCGACGCCCGTCGCTCTGATGACGGGGCTCCTACTGATCGGCGGCTTCTTCCGCTCGCTCCAGTTCACCAGCGTCAACGCGCTCGCCTTCGCCGATGTCCCTCCGGAGCGGATGAGCGGGGCGACCACATTGACCAGCGTCGCTCAGCAGCTGTCGCTTTCGCTCGGCATCTCGATCGGGGCGATCGTGCTCGAACTGACGGTCCAGGCAACCGGCGGCCCGATGGGCGCGGCGGACTTCACGCCGGCCTTCATCGTCGTCGGCATGCTGGCCGCGCTCTCGGCGATCCCCTTCGCGCTGCTCGCCCGCGATGCGGGACGCGAGGTATCGGGGCACCGTCCGGTCGCGCCCGATCCAGTCACCGTGATGCGGGATCGCGGCTGAGCCGGCGGCCAGGCTCAGCCGCTGCCGCGGAAGCCTTTCGCGACGAGGTAGAGCTCCACCGAGCCCGCCCGGCTGGCCGGCGGCTTGACGTGGTGGACGCTGGCATAGTCGCGCTTGAGGGCATTGAGGAGGTCGCTGCTCGCGCCGCCCTGGAAGACCTTGGTGACGAAGATGCCGCCCGGCCGCAGCACGCTCGCCGCGAAGTCGGCGGCGGTCTCGCCGAGATGCATGGTGCGGATATGGTCGGTCTGGCGGTGGCCGGTGGTCGGCGCGGCCATGTCCGACATCACCACGTCCGCCTGATGGCCGCCGAGTGCGGCCCTGAGCGCCTCCGGCGCCTCGGCGTCGAGGAAGTCCTGCTTGAGGACGGTGGCGCCGGCGATCGGTTCGACGTCGAGATAGTCGATTGCCACGACCCGCGGATCGGCGGCCGTCGAGCGGATGCGCGTCGCGGCGACCTCCGACCAGCCGCCGGGGGCGGCGCCGAGGTCGACCACCCGGTCGCCGGGCTTCAGGATGCGGTAGCGGTCGTCCATCTCGATCAGCTTGTAGGCCGAACGGGCCCGGTAGCCTTCGGCGCGCGCCTTCGCCACGTAGGGATCGTTGAGCTGGCGCTCGAGCCACCGCGTCGAGCTCGGCTTCCGGCGCCGGGCGGTCTTCACCCGGACCTTGAGCTGGCGGCCCGACGCCGCGCGGTCCCTAGCCATGGATACCCGCCTCCCGCCGGCCGGCCCGGGAGCGCCAGACGCCGTCCTCGGCCATCAGTTCGACCAGCACGCCCTCGCGCAGCCCGCGGTCGGCGACGCGGAGCCGGTCGCAGGGCCAGCGCCGGCGGATCGCCTCGAGGATCGCGCAGCCGGCGAGCACGAGATCGGCGCGCTCGCGGCCGATGCACGGATTGGCGCACCGCGCCTCGTAGTCCATTGTCACGAACAGGGCGACGAGGTCGGCGACCTGCGTCCCGCTCAGCCAGGTGCCGTCCACCATCCGGCGGTCGTAGCGCGGCAGGTCGAGATGGACGCCGGCAAGCGTGGTCACCGTGCCGGAGGTGCCGAGCATGTGGACGGCGCCGGCGGCCACAGCGGCATCGAGGACATGGCCGTTGGGGAAGGCTGCGAGCATGGCGGCGACCTCGGCGACCATCGCCTCGAACTGGACGGGCGTCACGTCGCGACCGCCGTGGCGCTCGCTGAGATTGACGACGCCGACGGGCAGGGACACCCACTCGCGAATGCGGCTGGCCATCGGCCGGCGGGCCCCGTCGCCCGTCGCGTCGAGGTCGAGCCAGACGAGTTCGGAGGAGCCGCCGCCGATGTCGAAGAGGATGACGCCCCCGGCATCGGGATCGACCAGCGAGGCACAGCCGGCGACCGCGAGCCGCGCCTCGGTCTCGCGGGAGACGATCTCGAGCGACAGGCCGGTCTCGTCGCGAACGCGGGCGACGAAGTCGGCGCCGTTGGCGGCGGCCCGGCAGGCCTCCGTCGCGATCAGCCGCGCCCGGGACACGCCGCGATAGGCGAGCTTCTGGCCGCAGATCCGGAGCGCCTCGATCGCGCGGTCCATGGCGGCATTGCCGAGGCGCCCGCTGTGCCCGATGCCCTCGCCGAGGCGGACGATGCGCGAAAAGGCATCGACGACGCGAAAGCCGTGGTCGCGGGGCACCGCCACCAGCAGACGGCAGTTATTGGTGCCGAGGTCGAGCGCGCCGTAGAACGGGGAGGGACGCGGTACCGGCGGGGCAGGGGCAGGCTGGCGCCGAATCTCGGCGACGATGGCGATTGCCGGTGGCGCGTCCTTCCGGGACGGTTCGAGGGGCCGCGCTCCGGGCGCATAGACCGGCCCCCGGCGCTTCCGCCGGCGTCGCTTCGACTTCCCGCGCCCGTCGCCATTAGGCGACTTGCCGCCCGGGTTTCGCGTGGAATCCGCCATGTCGGCGGATTCCGTGCGTCCCTGAGCCATGGGCGCAGTCGAACCCGCCTGTCGCGGATCCTCTCCCGGCGCCGTCAATGCACTGTCCTCGATCGCGCGCCCGGGCCACAGCGAGGCGGCGCAGCGATCCATCTGGTGTTTCAACTTCGCCGGCCAGTCTATCAGGCGGGCGGCGGCTGACAAGCATTCCGGCAACCAGCTGGCACCCGACGGGCCGGTTAAACCGGCCCATCGGCCTCAAGGTCGATCCGGCCGGCCGCGCTCCGTCAGGCCGCGGTGCCGCCGGCCCGGGCCCACGCGGCCGGCATCGCCACAACGTTGCCGCGCGGCAGGGACAGGAGGGCGGGATGTGGCGGCTGCGGCCGCGGCGCGGCACGGGGCCGCTCGGGCGCGGGCATTTCGGGCTCGTCGACGAAGCCGGGAAGCCTCCGGACCCTCTCCATCCAGCGGCCGATCGCCGGATAGGGGGCGAGATCGAAGCCCGCCCTTGCCGACAGCGCCGCCGCCGGAAAGACCGCGACATCGGCGATGGTCGCATTACGGCCGACGCACCAGGTAGCGCCTGCCAGGTGGCGTGCGGTCAGGTGTGCGTCGAGATGCCGGAACGCTCGGCAGGCGGCGTCGCGAGCGTCCGGATCGTCAGGGGCGAGGCCGAAGAGCGGATCGACGAGCCCGACGGCGCGAAGCTTCCTCGACGCAAAGGCAAGCCAAGTCATCGTCTGCCCGAAGAGGCGCGGGTCGTCCGCCGGCAGCCACTCGTCGCGCCAGTCGTGTCGGCGTGCGAGATAGGCGAGGATCGCCTCGGCCTCGTGGACGGCGATGTCGTCGTCGATCAGGCAGGGCAGGTTCCGGGCCGTTTCCGCGGCGGCTGGGTTGCCTGCCGCCGGCTCGCCGCGGAGGCTGCGATAGTCGAGGCCCAGAAGCCCGAGCAGCAGCCGGACCTTGTAGGAATCCTCGTCGAAATCGATGTGGTGAAGGATCAGCGGCACGCTCGTGCTCCCGCGTAACGGTCGGCGGCCCAAGGGGGGCGTCGGGAGCCTGAAACGCGCCGCACCGAAAGGAGGTTCCGGCGGCCGCCGCAGTCGAGACCCACCGCCTGCGGTGGCCGCGGCTGGTCGTCTTCCCGCGCATCAGCGGGCGGGATTCAGAATGTCCTCGGGCGTATCCCGATGCCGGACGCCGAGGCACGCCGGAATGGTGTCGAAATCCAGCGACAGAGCCATGCCCAGACGGTGAAACCCGGAGGCGCCGAAGATCGGATTGCCGGTCCGGCCGAAATGAACCATCACACCGTGTCGTTCCCGCTGCGGGCTTGCCGAGCGCCCGAGCTCGTAACTCGTCCTCAGGCGGCCCTCCCGCTGCACCTGCTCGAATATCCGGTCCAGTTCCTCGTAGCGCGTGACGATCTCGGCCTCGGTACGGCATCCGTCAAAGCCACCGGGGAGGCTGGCCGCTCGCGAGGCGATCTCGTCGATGATGCCGGTTTCGCGCCAGGGGATGCCATCTACCCAGTGAGCGAGACAGGCCACGATCTTGGGGTGCTGCCGAAGGACCAGGCGGGAGAGGTCCCATTCGCCGTCCTGCACGGTTCCGGCCTTGGCGCGTCCGAAGCGGGTGACGTAGATTTCGAGCGTGCGTGGATCGATGTGGATGAGCCGGCACCAGTGCTTGGGTCTGCCTGAAGTCCGTCTCCGCTGCTCGAAGGAATCTGAGGTCTGCCCTGGGAACCTGAAGAATCGCACTGGTCCGGTTTCCCTCCCGATCTGGTCTGTGATTGGCGGGACCGGTCACCGTTGCCGCCAGGACACGGGCACCGCTCACCGCCACCATCGACGCCTTGACACCCCGCGACGGCCGCCAATCCCGAGGGGCGACCGTCACCAGATCGTCATAACTGGGCAGGGGACCTGACCTTTCAATGGGATGTCATCGTTTTCTCGGGTGGATTGCCCGCGTCCGCCGAAGGACGATCCGCGACACGGCCGCGCCGGGAGGAAGCCGCGCGGAACGGCCACAGGGATCAACATGAGGGTGGACCCCGGCCCGCACCCGCACTATAAAGACGCCCACCGCGAGCCGAATGCGGCGTGCGCCCCGGCCAGGCCGGAGGTCGCCTGTATCGATCGGCTCTTGGGGAATCGTCTAATGGTAGGACAGCGGACTCTGACTCCGCCAGTCTAGGTTCGAATCCTAGTTCCCCAGCCACCGCGGGGCTCCGCCATCCCTGTTGATTCTGATGCAGCAATCCGTAGCAGTTGCCGGTGGCAGCTCAGAACCCCGATCGTGCCGCGGATTCCCGGCCGATTCCGGTCTCGGGGCGGCGTTTACCCGCTCGGCTGGCAAAGTCTCGGACATGGGCCGCGCATGAAACCCTGCGCCTTCGGCTAATCAGCGCGGCAAGCCGGCTCGGCAACGGTCGCGTCGGCGAAATTCGGAGCCGCCACGCGCGGAGTGGCAGCAGCAAACCCCAGTTCTCGCAAGAGGGGGATCTGATTGCGAGAGGTTCACGACAGGCAGGGGCCGCCAGCGCGTGTCGCTCTCGCACGCGCCCGCTTCCGGTCCGGATCGCCCCATCCTTCTTCTCGTCCGCACGGCCTTCGGGGGGCGATCCGGAGAGGCGGTCGACGCCTGACACCCGACTTGCGTGCGTGCCCGCTCAAGCGTCCAACCCGAAGCTCCCGTCGGATCATGGCGGTCGGCCGTCCTCGAGTCAGACCCTCGCCCCGGGTGCTCCCTTCAATCGGGCAGCAAGTGGCGATCCCGCCCCGTTCAGGCCGGCTGCCGGTTGCGCGCATATGCCGCCAGCTTGGCGATATGAGCCGAGACTTCCTGCTTGCTCGGTCCACGGGCCACATCGGCCCAGCGCATCGAGGCAGGGCGGGCATTCATTCCAAAGCTGCGAGCCATTTCCATTCTCCACCGTTTCCGTCGGCGTGCCGTCATTGGCCGTCGTCGGCGCTTCCCTCGCATGCCGGCGGGGGAAAGGGCGTTTGAAGCACCGTGGAATTTTCAAGGTCCCGGAGAGCGCTCCGGGTGATGGAACGGTGCGCTGTCCGCGCCCTGCGCCTCTCCCGGCGTTCTGGCCGAAGTTCTTCGGTGCGGTGTCGGTTGCTTAGATTCAGACGGCCCGGACAATGTCGGGTTCTTCGATGGCCAGCCGGCTCGACCAGGCGACATCAAAGGGGAGTCCGGCGATCCGGTTGGCCGTCCGGACGGCCTCTGCGTCCGGCGCGTCGTACAGGCAGAGCATGCGCCGGCGGTCGAGGGAGAAGTAGCTGGCGAGCGGTATGACATCGCGCTGCTCGAAGCACGCCGGGGCCGCGTCCTCCAGGGCCTGCACCGCCTCGAAGGGCGTGGCCGCCTTCAGGCTGCGCTCGACGACGACGAGAGACCGTCGCCCGGTCCCGTCCCATCCATCGCCCGATGGCTCCGATCCGTGAACCGTCGCCGACCACAGGTGGCGTGGCGGTCGCATCCGATCGGCCACCATAACGCGCCGCAAGGCCTCCACATCCGGTGCTTCGAAGACGCAGACCATCCGGAGTCCGTCGATCGCGAGATAGTGACGAAGCGCCGTAACCCCGTGGAGCCTGAGGCACCATGCACTCGAGGCCATCATCGCCGGCAGTTCGCCGAGGCTCAGGCGCTCGGCGAACTCACGCTCGATCATGACGACGCCCATGGCCGGCATCCCCTCAGGCCACCACGCCCTGGAGGGCGGCTGCCCCTTTCCCAGGGACGCGGCTCGCTGAAGCCAGCACGGCTTCGGCGCCCGCCATTTCCGAGCGACAGTGGATCGCTGTCGCCAGTTCAAGCGCTTCCGCCGCCCGCCCGCACGCGATGTCGCGCCGGCCCCGCTCGAGGTCGATGCCGGCCGCGGTCCGCAGGATGAACGAGAGCCGCTGCTTGGCGTCGGCGTGGCGGAGCGCAACGATGGCCGGTTCAAGGTCGGTGTCGGCCTCCGGATCACCGCGGGCGACGCGGCAGAGCGCGAGAAGCGCCGTCGCGAAAGGGGCCTCGCTGCCGGCGCCGAGTCGCCCTGCCACCCGGGCCATGTCCGTCGCGATCGCTTCCGCCGCGGCGAAACGGCTCCGCTCGATCTCGAGGCCGGCGAGATGCTCCATCGCCAGGAATTCGGTGAACCGGTCGCCGTCGCGCCGCGCGAGAAATCGTGCCCGCTGGAAATCGGCCGCGGCGGCATCGAGTTCGCCGCGCCGCACACGGATCATGCCCGTGGCATCCGGGATCGTCCCGGGTTCGGTGTTGAGCCGCCGTGCCAGCGCGGCAGCCTCCATGAGCAGGGCATCGGCCTGCGGCAGATCCCGGTCGAGCATGACGAGGCACCGGGCCGTCTCGGCCATGGCGAGCATGCGGGTGCCTTCGTCGGCATTGCGGCTGACCAGTTCCGCTCGCAATGTGTCGCGTTCGGCATCGACGAAGAACCCGCGCTCCCAGCGCAGCAGGCTGAGGGTCTCGTAAGCGATCCGGGCGTGTCCGAGGCAGTCGTGATCGAGGGCCGCCTCGGCCAGCTGCTCCAGCGACTGCGCCGCTTCCGTGATGTCGGCCGGGCGAGCGGCGAGGACCGCGATGCGCGTCAGTTCGATGCGGCGCATCACGCGGTCCGGCTCCGGCAGACCCTCGGCGTGATGGAGCCCGCGCCGCGCAAACGCTGCGGCCTCGACATTCGCGAACAGGCGGAGCGAACGATGACCGGCTTCGACGCAGGCCGCGGCAGCCCTTCCCTTGTCGCCGCCCCGGACGGCGTGGTGGACCACCTCGTCGGCCAGGGTCTCGACCCCGCGTCCCTGTTCGCAGAGCGTCTCCGCGATCCGGAGATGCATCAGGCGTCGTCGAGGCTCGGACAGGGCCGTGTAGACGGATCGGTGGACGAGATCGTGCACGAACACGTAGACGTCGCCATCTTCGGTGACCCTGATGAAGTCGTGTCGCTCCAGCGACGCCAGCGCTGTGACAAGCCCGTCGAACGGCAGGCCGGACACGGCCATCAGCCGCTTGGCGGCGAAGGACGGGCCCAGCACACTCGCCCAGCGCAACGCTTCGGCCGCGCCATCGGGGAGACGATCGACCCGGTCGGAGACCAGTTCCTTGAGCGTCCGCGGCAGGGGATCGTCGTCATGCGGCGAGGCATCGCGCGCGAGGGCAATGGCGAACAGGGGATTGCCACCGCATTCGGTGGCGATGCGGCCCGCCTGCGACCTTGGCGCGACCGTCCGGACCAGGCGCTCCGCTTCGTCCGGGTCGAGCGGCCCGAGCTGGATGTCGCGGAGCCTGCCTTCATGCCGCAGGCCGCGCAAGACCTGGAGAAAGGCCGGATTGTCGGCGAGTTCGCCGCTGCGCGTACCGAGGACGAACACCGCGGGTGGGGGGGGGCGGGGGGGCGGGCGCGG
>JAEZEN010000064.1 GCA_023433185.1 Pseudomonadota bacterium
CGTATGACCTCTACGGCATCCTGTTCACAGGCCATCCTGACCTTCGCCGGATACTCACAGACTACGGCTTTGACGGTTACCCGCTCCGCAAGGACTTCCCCACCACCGGCTATGTCGAGGTCCGCTACGACGAGGAGCGCAAGCGCGTCGTCTACGAGCCCGTCCGCCTCGCCCAGCAGTTCCGCGATTTCGATTTCCTCTCACCCTGGGAAGGCGTGGACTACGCGCTGCCGGGGGATGAGAAGGCCAAGCAATGAGAGAGGCAATCGGCAATCGGCAGTCGGCAGTCGGGGGGCTGCATGACGACACAGTCCTACCGGGACCTTCGCGTCTGGCGCCAGGCAATGGATCCGGCCGCCTGCGATTGCGCGGGATGGAAGCTCCGCTCGCTCATTCGGTCCATCGAAAGCAGGGGAAAGCCGGCGTGAATCCGACGGCCGACTGCCCGTTGCCCACTGCCGTAACACCCCGCTAACGGACCGACCGATATGTCCGAATCCGACGTCCGCACCTTCAACATCAATTTCGGCCCGCAGCATCCGGCGGCGCACGGCGTCCTGCGCCTCGTGCTCGAGCTCGACGGCGAGGTGGTCGAGCGCGTCGACCCGCATATCGGGCTGCTGCATCGCGGCACCGAGAAGCTGATCGAGCACAAGACCTACCTCCAGGCCGTGCCGTATTTCGACCGGCTGGACTACGTCGCGCCGATGAACCAGGAGCATGCCTTCGCGCTTGCCGTGGAGCGGCTCCTCGGCATCACCGTGCCGCGCCGCGGCCAGCTCATCCGCGTGCTCTATTCCGAGATCGGGCGCCTGCTGTCGCACCTTCTCAACGTGACGACCCAGGCGCTGGATGTCGGCGCGCTCACCCCGCCGCTGTGGGGCTTCGAGGAGCGCGAGAAGCTGATGGTGTTCTACGAGCGCGCCAGCGGCAGCCGGGTGCACGCGGCCTATTTCCGGCCGGGCGGCGTCCACCAGGACCTGCCGCAGGAGCTGGTGGACGACATCGGCGCGTTCTGCGACCCGTTCCTCAAGGCGCTCGACGACATCGACGAGCTGCTCACCGAGAACCGCATCTTCAAGCAGCGCAACGTCGACATCGGCGTGGTCAGCCTCGACGATGCGTGGAAATGGGGCTTCTCCGGCGTCATGGTGCGCGGGTCCGGCGCGGCGTGGGACCTCCGGAAGGCGCAGCCCTACGAGTGCTACGCCGAGATGGATTTCGACATCCCGGTCGGCAAGAACGGCGACTGCTACGACCGCTACCTGATCCGCATGGAGGAGATGCGGCAGGCGACCTCGATCATGAAACAGTGCGTCGAGAAGCTGAACCGCGCCGAGGGCAGGGGCCCGGTGAGCAGCGAGGACGGCAAGATCGTTCCGCCGAAGCGTGCCGAGATGAAGCGCTCGATGGAGGGCCTCATCCACCACTTCAAGCTCTATACCGAGGGCTATCGCGTGCCGCCCGGCGAGGTGTATGCCGCAGTCGAGGCGCCGAAGGGCGAGTTCGGGGTCTACCTGATCGCCGACGGCACCAACAAGCCCTATCGCTGCAAGATCCGCGCGCCGGGCTTCGCCCATCTCGAGGCGATGGATTTCCTCTGCCGCGGGCACATGCTGCCGGACGTCTCGGCGATCCTCGGCTCGCTCGACATCGTGTTCGGCGAGGTCGACCGGTGACCGGCGCCCTCCGGCGGCGCAAGGAACACTGGCCTTTCGCGCCGCAGATGCTAGAACGCCGCTAAACTTCGCTGCACCACGGAATCCCGTCGCCCATGTCCGTCCGTCGCCTCGCCGAGAAACAGCCCGAGAGCTTCGCCTTCACCGCGGAGAACAAGGCCTGGGCCGACTGGCGCATCTCGCTCTATCCGCCGGGCCGGCAGGCGTCCGCGGTGATCTCCCTCCTGTGGCGGGCGCAGGAGCAGGAAGGCTGGGTCAGCGAGCCGGCGATCGAGACGGTGGCGGCGATGCTCGACATGCCGAAGATCCGCGTCCTCGAGGTCGCGACCTTCTACACCATGTTTCTCCTCGCGCCGGTGGGCCGCGTCGCGCATATCCAGGTCTGCGGCACGACGCCCTGCTGGCTCCGCGGCGCCGAGGACCTCAAGGCGGTCTGCCGCAAGCGCATCAACCACGAGCAGTTCCACATCTCCGCCGACGGCAACTTCTCGTGGGAGGAAGTCGAGTGCATCGGGGCCTGCGTGAACGCGCCGCTGGTGCAGATCCGGGCCGACACCTACGAGGATCTCACGGTCGAGAGCTTCAACAAGCTGATCGACGACCTCGCGGCCGGCCGGGCGGTCAAGCCCGGGACGCAGATCGACCGGGTCAACGCGGCGCCGGAGGGCGGTCCGACGAGCCTGATGGACATCGGCGCCGAACCCGAGCCGACAGGAGGCGACGGCATGCCGGACCCGCTCGAACCGATCAACGCGGCCAAGCCCGAGGCCGCGACGCAGACCCCGGCGGATCCGACCGGCGCGCGGTCGCAGCAGGTCGAGAAGGCCGAGGACGGGCTGTCGACCATGGAGAAGCGCGAGGAGAAGCGGGAAGAGACCGCTGCCGCCTCGAACGCCGACGAGAAGAAGCAGGATTAGATTGACGACGGGCCACCCGGCGGGCGACGGCCACCGGATGGCGATGCGGACCCGATCCGCGGGATAGACGAGCGAACAGACGGCGCGACCAACATGCTTGCCGACAAGGACCGCATCTTCACCAATCTCTACGGTCTCCACGACTGGGGGCTGAAGGGCGCCATGGCCCGCGGCCAGTGGGACGGGACCAAGGGCCTGCTCGCCAAGGGGCGGGACTGGATCATCGAGGAGATCAAGGCCTCGGGGCTCCGCGGTCGCGGCGGGGCGGGCTTCCCGACCGGCCTGAAATGGTCGTTCATGCCGAAGGAGTCGCCGGACGGCCGGCCGAGCTACCTCGTCGTCAATGCCGACGAGTCGGAGCCCGGCACCTGCAAGGACCGCGAGATTCTCCGCCACGATCCGCACACCCTCGTCGAGGGGTGCCTGGTCGCCGGGTTCGCGATGAACGCCCACACCGCGTTCGTCTACATCCGCGGCGAGTTCATCCGCGAACGCGAGCACTTCCAGGCGGCGGTCGACCAGGCCTACGAGGCCGGCCTGATCGGCAAGAACAACAAGAACGGCTGGGACTTCGACATCGTCGTCCACCACGGCGCCGGCGCCTATATCTGCGGCGAAGAGACGGCGATGCTCGAGTCGCTCGAGGGCAAGAAGGGCATGCCGCGGATGAAGCCGCCATTCCCGGCGGCGATGGGCATCTACGGCTGCCCGACGACGGTGAACAATGTCGAGTCGATCGCCGTCGGCCCGACGATCCTCCGCCGCGGCGCGTCGTGGTTCGCCGGGATCGGCCGGCCCAAGAACACCGGCACGAAGCTCTTCTGCATCTCAGGGCACGTCAACAAGCCGTGCACCGTGGAGGAGGAGATGGGGATCACGCTGCGCGAACTCGTCGACCGCCATTGCGGCGGGGTGCGCGGCGGCTGGGACAACCTCTATGCCGTGATCCCCGGCGGCGCCTCGGTGCCATGCCTGCCGGCCTCGCAGTGCGACGACCTGATCATGGACTTCGATTACCTCCGCGAGTTGAAGTCGGGCCTCGGCACCGCGGCGGTGATCGTCATGGACAAGTCGACCGACATCGTGCGGGCGATCGCGCGGCTGGCCTACTTCTACAAGCACGAGAGCTGCGGCCAGTGCACGCCGTGCCGCGAGGGCACCGGCTGGATGTGG
>JAEZEN010000178.1 GCA_023433185.1 Pseudomonadota bacterium
CCGCCAGGCCGGCGGCACCACCCTCCATCCGGTCGGCACCTGCAGGATGGGCCCCGACGCCGACTCCGTGGTCGACCACACGCTCCGCGTCCACGGCGTGGAGGGCCTCCGCGTCGCCGACGCCTCGATCATGCCGGTCATCTCCTCCGGCAACACCAACGCCCCCACCATCATGATCGGCGAAAAGGCCGCCGACATGATGCTGCGGTCGCCATGACGAAAGGACCACGACCGTGCTGATCGAGCATCGCACCTACACCTTCCGCCCGGGCACGCTGGCCCCGTGGCTCTAGAAGTACGAGGGCGAGGGCCTGCCCATCCAGAAGCGGCACCTGGGGAAGTTCCTCGGCCTCTTCACCACCGAGTTCGGCAACGTCCACCAGACCGTGATCCTGTGGGGCTGGGAGAGCCTCGACGACCGCGACCGCCGGCGCGCTGCGATGAACGCGGACCCCGAGTGGCAGGCCTATATCCAGGCGATCTGGGCGATGAACGCGATCGAGACGCAGGAGGTCAGGATCCTCCGCCCGACGGCTGCCTCGCCGGCCCTCGGCTAGCACCGCGCGGCGTCGCTGGCACGGATCAGGAGCCAGGCATGAAGGAAATCGACTTCGACCACCACGCCCCGGATTTCAGCGCGAGGAAGTACGACCTCTACGAGACCATGCGGGCGGAGTGTCCGGTCGCCCGCTCGGCGGCGCATGGCGGCTACTGGCTGCTGTCGCGCTACGACGAGGTGCTCGCCGTCGCCCGCGACGACGCCACCTATTCGTCGGCGCGCGAGGTGGTGGTGCCGCCGACCAATGTCGGCAAGCTCGTCCCGCTCCAGTCCGACCCGCCGGAGCTCAACCGCTACCGCGCGCTGCTCATCCCGTACTTCAACCCGGCGGCGATGGAGCGGATCGCCCCGTTCGTGCGCGCGATCGTCGACCGCTCGATCGACGCCTTCATCGAGCGCGGCGAGGCGGACATCGTCGCCGAACTCGCCAACCCCGTCCCCTCCTCGACCACCATGCACCTCCTCGGCATGGACCCCGCCGACTGGCGGGTCTTCGCCGATCCGATCCACAGCGCCGGCTACTCGCGGCCCGGCTCGCCGGAGAACCTCGCCGCCACCGAGGAGATCGTCGCCTTCTCGAAGCGGCTCGAGGACGAAGTCGATGCCCGCATCGCCGCGCCGCGCGACGACATGATCTCCGGCCTCATCGCCGCGCGGTCGCGCGACGGGCGGCAGACGACGCGGCAGGAGGTGGTCGACCTCGTCCGCATGGTCATCTTCGGCGGCATGGACACGGTGATGGCGGCGGTCGGCAACATCTTCGTCGCCCTCGGCCACCGGCCCGACCTCCAGGGCCGGCTCCGCGACGAGCCCGCCCTGATCCCGGCCGCGGTCGAGGAGTTCCTGCGCTACGACGCGCCCGTCCAGGGCTTCGCCCGAACCGTGACCCGCGACGTCGAGATCTGCGGGCAGCCGATCCCGGCCGGCGACACGGTGTTCATGCTGTGGGCCAGCGCCAACCGCGACGAGGCCGCTTTCGGGGCGGATGCCGGCGACCTGGTGCTCGACCGGACGCCCAACCGCCACATGACGTTCGGCGTCGGCGCCCACCGCTGCCTCGGCGCGCCCCTCGCCCGTGTCGAGCTCCGCATCGTGCTCGAGCAGGTCTTCGCCCGTCTCCCCGACTTCCGTGTCGATCTCGACGGCGTGGTGGAAGCGGACTCGATCGGCATCGTCTTCGGCCGAAGGAAGGTCCCGATCCGCTTCACGCCCGGTCCGCGGCTTTCCCCCTGAGCCCGCTCCGCCACTGCCCGACCGCGGCCGCGGGACATCCCCATACGGATTGCCCAGGCAAGCGGCATGTCGGGCAAAAGTTGACCGAAGCGTCAGGATCGGAACCGGCAAAGTTGACCATCCGGTCAACTTGCGTCTATCGTCCCTGCTTGTCGCGAGCCGGGAGGTTCTTTCCGATGCGTTTCGAGGTGCCATACCGCATCCGAACCGCCCTGGCGCGCCGCAAGCCCGGCCCTTCATCTCCGTTCGTCTCCAAACCTGCCGCCGTGTCCGCATGCCGGCCGGCGGCACGGATTTCGCATCGGCCGGGCGACTGAGCGTGAACCGCGTGGGCGTTTGACGAGGACAACGGGCCGCCATGACGGCGGGCCCGAGGCGAGGGGAAAAGACAATGAAGAAGTCGAGACTTGAATTCGGCGCCCTGTCGCGCCGCAGCTTCCTCAAGACCTCGGCGGGGGCGGTCCTTGCCGGCACGGCGGGCACGCTCGCCATGCCGCGCATCGCGCGCGCCGAAGGCGGACTCGTGGCGCTCGTCCACACCCAGGCGGCGGGCGACAACGGCCCCATCGACTCGATGGTCGCCGCCCTCAAGAAGCTCTCCGAGGAAAGGGGCTTCCCGAACCGCGCCATCTACGCGCAGGACTCCGCCACCTTCCCGCAGATCTTCGAGAGCCTCGCCGAGGCCGGCGCCGAGGTGATCGTCGGAACCTTCAACGAGGTCGCGGAGCCGATCAAGGCGCTGGCGCCGTCGTACCCAAACACGCGCTTCATCCAGCTCTTCGGCGACCCCTTCGAGCCGACGATGCCGAACGTCGTGACGGTGTCCTACGACTACTATCTCGGCTGCTATCTCTCGGGCTTGTTCGGCGCCAAGGTCTCGAAGACCGGCAAGCTCGGCTATATCGGCGGCGTCAGCCTGCCGCCGCTCAACGCCGATCTCAACGCGATCAAGGCGGCGGCCGCCGCGGTGGGCCCGGACATCACCGTCACCGGTGCCTTTGCCGGCTCGTTCCAGGACCCGGCCAAGGGCCACGAGATCGCCACCCAGATGTATCAGGACGGGATCGACTACATCCAGACCGACTCGGCGGCGACCGACACCGGCATCATCCAGGCCGCCAACGAGGGCGAGGGCCGCATGGTGTCGGCGATCTCGCCGGCGCAGTATGCCCTCGGCCCGAAGACGGTGGCCGCGCTGGTCGGCCTCGACTTCGGCCAGTCGCTCTACAACGAGGTGTCGAAGGCGATCGGCCCCGACTTCACGGCCGGCCATCTCAACACCGGGATCGGGACCGGCGTGATCGACTTCATCCTGTCGCCGGTGTGGGTCGAGCAGGGCCCGCCGGACCTCGTCGCCAAGGCGAAGGAGGTCTGGCCGGAGATCGAGAAGGCGCGCGCCGACATCATCTCGGGTGCACTCACGGTGCCGTTCAACACCGAGCTCTGATGCCGCGCGCCGCGACGCGATGAGCGCCGAGCCGAACGCGATCGAGTGCCGGAACGTCTCCGTCGACTACGGGGATGTGAAGGCGCTCGTCGATGTCAGCGTCGGTTTCGCGCCGCGGCGCATTCACGCCGTCGTCGGCCAGAACGGGGCGGGCAAGACCACCTTCGCCCGCGTCGCCGCCGGCATCGTCCAGCCGTCGCGGGGCACGCTCGCGATCGGCGGCCGCGACGTACCGGTCGGCAGCGTTTCCGCCGCGCGAACCGCCGGCGTCGAACTCGTCCACCAGAGCTTCGCCCTGCCGCCCTCCTTCACCGTCGCCGAGGCGATGGAATTCGGTGCCGAGGGCGGCCGCGGTCTGTTCACCCGCCGCGATCTCGAACGCCGCTGGGCACGCCACCTCGATGCCCTCGGCGTCTCCGTAAGCCCGCGCGAGCGGATCCGCGACCTGCCGGTCGAGACCCAGCAGGCGGTCGAGATCGCTCGCGCCCTGGTCACCGACGCCAAGGTGCTGATCCTCGACGAGCCGACCGCGGTCCTTTCGCCGTCCGGGATCGACAAGCTGTTCGAGCGCCTCAGGGTGATGCAGGCGAACGGCGTCACCATCCTCCTTATCCTTCACAAGATCCGCGAGGTCCTGTCGATCGCCGAAACCGTGACGGTGCTTCGCGGCGGCCGGCTGATCGAGGGCCCGGTCGAGACGCGCGACACCGATCCCCACCGCCTCGCCTCCGCCATCATCGGCTCGGCGCTTGAGAGCACCCTGTCCGCAGAGGACCGCGAGGCGCTGGTCGGCACCGCCGAGGACGGCGCCCACGCCGCCGCGGCGCCGGCCGCGCCAAGGGCGGCGCCGGTGCTCGAGATGCGCGGCGTGTCGACCAAGCCCGATCCCGAAGGGCCCGCGCTCCACGACATCAGCCTCTCAATCGGGCAGGGCGAGATCGTCGGCATCGCCGGGGTCGAGGGCAACGGCCAGCGCACGCTGGTGCGCGCCCTCTCCCACCTTGCCGACCTCACCGCCGGCACCGTCGTCCTCGACGGCGCCGAGGTGACGCGGCGACCGCTGAGCGAGCGGCGAGCCGCCGGCCTCCGGGTCATCCCGTTCGAGCGCAACAGCGAGGGGCTGAGCCTGTCGAGCCCCCTCTGGGAGAACTGGGCGGCGCGCATCCTGCTCCTCGGCAGCACCCTGAAGCTGATCAACCCCTCGCAGCTCCGCAAGGACTGCGATGCGTCGCTCAAGTCCTGGGACGTGCGCTTCTCGACGCCCAACCAGCCGGCCGGATCGCTTTCCGGCGGCAATGCGCAGAAGGTCATCCTCGCCCGCGAGATCGACGACAGCGCCCGGCTGATCATCGCGGCCCAGCCGACCCGCGGCCTCGATGTCGGCGCCACCGCCTTCGTCTGGCGCGCGCTCCGCGCGGCGAGGGACCGCGGCTGCGGCATCCTCCTCATCTCGTCCGACCTCGACGAGCTCTTCGACATCTCCGACCGCGTGGTCGTCATGCTCTCGGGGCGGGTGAGCGGCGAGTTCGTGCCGCCCTACCACCTCGGCGAGGTCGGCGCCGCGATGACCGGAGCTGCGGCATGACCGGCTCCCTCAACCAGGTCTTACGCGCGCTGGTCTACGTGCTGATCGGCCTCCTGCTCTGCGGCATCATCTTCGAGTTCGCCGGCTATTCGGCGCCGCTCATGTTCCAGAGCATCGCCGAAGGTGCCTTCCTCTCGATCCGGGCCTGGCAGAACAGCCTGCGCTGGGGGCTGCCGCTGTTCCTGACCGCGCTCGGCGTCGTGATCTCCTTCCGCTGCGGCTTCTTCAACATCGGCGCCCAGGGCCAGTTCTACATGGGGGCGATCGCCGCGACCTTCACGGTCGACGCCCTGACCGGCGCCCCGGCCTTCATCGTCATCCCGCTCACCTTCCTCGCCGGCATTGCCGGCGGCGCGCTGTGGGCGCTCTGGCCGGGGCTGCTTCGCGTCAAGTCGGGCACCGACGAGGTGATCACGACCCTGATGGGCAACTTCATCGCCGGGCTCTTCCTGGTCTATGTCACCTCCGGCCCGCTCAAGGACCCCTCCGGCACCGGCCAGGCGGCCTCGAGCCGCCCGGTCGCCGAGATGTACCGGATCGGCGCCAGCAACTCGCTCTCGCCGACGATCATCGTCATCTGCGTCCTGATCGGGGTGGGCGCGTGGGTGCTGGTCAACCGCACATCGTTCGGCGTCCTGTCGAGCCTCGCCGGGCGTAACCCGATCATGATCGCCTGGCAGGGCGCCAAGCTGTCGCGCCTCGGCCTGGCCGGCTTCGTCATCGGCGGCGGCCTCGCCGGCCTCGCCGGCACGATCGAGGTGATGGGGCCCATCGGCCGCCTGTCCTCCGGCATGCTGCCGACCCATGGCTTCACGGCCATCCTGATCGCCCTCGTTGCCAACCTCTCGGTCCTCGCCACCGCCTTCGTCGCCGTGTTCTTCGGCGGTCTCGCCGCGGCCGGGCTCTACCTGCCGGTGCTCGCCGGCCTGCCGGCGGCGGCGATCGACATCATCAACGCCGCGATCGCGCTGTTCATCACGGCGCGCGCCTGGCCGAAGCGCCTCGCCGGCCTGTTCCGGTCGCGGGGGAGTGCCGCCTGATGGATGACGCGTTCGTTGCCATCCTCCGCTCGGGCACGCCGCTCGTCTATGTGACGCTCGCCGGCGTGCTCGCCCAGCGCGCCGGCATCTGGCACCTCGGCCTCGAGGGGCTGATGATCATCGGCGCCTGCGCGGCGGTGCTCGGCACGGTCCAGACCGGCTCGCTCGCCGCGGGCATCGGCATCGGCATCGCGCTCTGCGTGCTGGCCTCGGCGCTGCTGTGGTTCGTCATCGAGAAGCTCCGCGCCAACCCGATCATCGCCGGCCTCGGCCTCACCGGACTGGGCCTCGGCGGTACCGACCTCGCCGTGCAGGCGATCTACGGCAGCCAGGCCTCGGTCAACGCGCCCTACGGACTGCCCCGGCTCGGACCGGAATTCGGCGCCTTCGGCGTCCTCTCGGTACTGGTCGTGCTGATGCCCTTCGTCGTCTTCGGCGTCTGGGTGCTGGTGCGGCGGACGCGCTGGGGCCTCCAGCTCACCGCCTGCGGCGAACACCCCTTCGCGGCACGCAGCGTCGGCGTGAACCCGTCGCGGATGCGCCTCTATGCGCTCTGCCTCGGCGGCGTGCTCTGCGCGCTCGGCGGGGCCGAGCTGTCGATGGGATCGCTCCAGATCTTCGCCTATGGCATGACCGCCGGCCGTGGCTTCATGGCCTTCGCGGCGGTGATCTTCGGCGCCGCCAATCCGCTCGGCGCCACCGCCGCCGCCTTCTTCTTCGCCATCGTCCAGGCCCTCGGCATCCGCGCGCAGCTCGTCTTCGGCGACCGCGTCCCGCACGACCTGCTGCTCGCCCTCCCCTACATCGCCACCGTGATCGGCATCTGGATCTCGGGCCGGCTCCGCGGCGGCGCCAAAGCGGCCACCGGCTTCGGCGAACTGAAGGACTACTGAGGAGCTGCCAATGACCGCCTTCGCCCAGCGCCATGCGATCTCGGACGTCTGCGTCCTCTGCGAGGATGTCGAGCGTTCGATCGCCTTCTACCGCGACAAGCTCGGCTTCACGCTCAAGCACCGCGCCGAGGGCTTCGCCGACTTCACCGGCGCCGGGCTGACACTGGCGCTGTGGGAGATCGACCACATCAGCGCCCATACCGGCATCGCCAGTACCCGCGGCCCGGGCGCCCACAAGGTCTGCATCGCGGTGAAGCTGCCGTCGCCGGCCGAGGTCGACGCCAGCCATGCCGAGCTGTCGGCGAAGGGCGTGACCTTCGCCGGGCCGCCGGCCGACTACGCCTGGAACGCCTATTGCTGCTACTTCAGCGGCCCCGACGACGAGCTCTGGGAACTCTATGCCTGGCGCGACGGCGGCCCGGTCGGCGTCGTCAGTCCCTAGGAGCCCAATCCGATGCCGCAGGAAGTCATCCGTCGCAAGCGCGACCGTCACGAGCTGACCCCGGACGAGATCGCCTCCTTCGTCAGGGGCGTGACCGACGGCAGCGTGTCGGAAGCGCAGATCGGCGCCTTCACCATGTCGATCTACCTCAACGGCACAACCCCCGCAGAGCGGGTGGCGCTGGCGCTGGCCATGCGCGATTCCGGCGAGGTGCTCGACTGGTCGCAGTCCGGGCTCGACCCCGGGCGGATCATCGACAAGCACTCGTCCGGCGGCGTCGGCGACGAGAAGGTGACACTGCTCGTCGTGCCGCTCGCCGCCGCCTGCGGCCTGTCGGTGCCGAACCTTTCGGCCTGGGGCCTCGACTATTGCGGCGGCGAGATGGACATGCTCGCCAGCGTGCCCGGCTTCGACGGCGCGCCGAAACCCGAGAAGTTCATGCGCTCGGTGATCGAGACCGGCGGAGCGATCAGCGGCCCGACGGCGGAGCTCGCGCCGGCCGATCGGAAGATCTTCAAGGTCCGCGACGTCACCGCGACGGTCGAGAGCGTGGCGCTGATCACCGGCTCGATCATGTCGAAGAAGCTCTCGGTCGCCCCGAGCGGGCTCGTGATCTGCGTCGGCTCGGGCAGCGGTGCCTACATGCCGACGGTGGAGCACGCGCGCGAGCTGGCCGAGAGCATGTCAGAGGTCGCGGCCGGCGCCGGCATCCCCAGCGTCATGCTTCTCACCGACCTCGATTCCGTTCTCGGAACCGCGGTCGGCAGCGCCGTCGAGATGGTCGAGACGGTGGATTTCCTCAAGGGGAGAAACCAGGACCCGCGCACCAGGGACCTGGTGATCGAGGTCGCCGTCGACATGATCCGCCTCGCCGGTGTCGCCCCCGACATGGCCGCGGCGAAGTCGCTCGCCGAGGCCCGCCTCGCCGACGGCAGCGCGGCGGAGCGTTTCGCCCGCATGATTGCGATCATGGGCGGCCCGGCGGACTTCATGGAACGCCCCGCGCACTACCTGCCCAGGGCGGCGGTGATCGCGCCCTGCTACGCGGCGGCCGAGGGCTACGTCGCCGCGATGGTGGCGAAGGATGTCGGCCTCGCCCTCATCGCGCTGGGCGGCGGCCGCAAGAAGCCCGACGACCCGATCGACCTCACCGTCGGCTTCACGGACTTCTGCCAGATCGGCGACTGGGTCGGCGCCGGCAGGCCGCTCTGTACCATCCATGCCCGCAATGAAGCGGAGTGGGAGGATGCCGCCCGGAGGGTCCGCGCCGCCGTCGCCGTCACATCGACGGCGCCCGCCCCGCCCGGCCCGATCGTGATAGACCGCATTGAACGCCACCCCTGAGGACGCCGACGGAATGACCCGCAAGATCATCATCGACACCGACCCAGGCCAGGACGACGCCATCGCCATCCTGCTGGCTCTCGCCTCGCCCGAGGAGCTCGACGTGCTCGGAATCGTTGCCGTCTGCGGCAATGTCGGCCTCGCCCAGAACGCCAAGAACGCACTCCAGGTGGTCGAACTCTCCGGACGCACGGAGGTCCCGGTCTATGCCGGATGCGCCCGGCCGATGCGGCGCGTTCTGGTCACCGCCGAGCACGTCCACGGCCCGACCGGCCTCGACGGCCCGACCCTGCCCGAGCCGGTCAAGCAGCTCGAGGCGCAGCACGGCGTCGACTTCATCATCGACACCCTGCGCAACGAGCCGGCCGGCACCGTCACCCTCTGTACCCTCGGGCCCCTCACCAACATCGGCATGGCGCTGGTCAAGGCGCCGGACATCGCGCCGCGCATCCGCGAGATCGTGATGATGGCCGGCGCCTATTTCGAGGTCGGCAACATCACCCCGGCCGCCGAGTTCAACGTCCATGTCGACCCCGAGGCCGCGGACGTCGTGCTCAAGAGCGGCGTGCCGATCATCATGATCCCGCTCGACGTGACCCATGGCGTCCTCAGCTACCAGCACCGCATCGACGCCTTCCGCGGCATCGGCAACAAGGCCGGCGACGCGGTTGCGGAAATGATCGCCTTCTCGCAGCATTTCGACCTCGAGAAGTACGAGAGCGAGGGTGCGCCGCTCCACGACCCCTGTGTCATCGCCTGGCTGCTGAAACCGGACCTGTTCAAGGGCCGGCACATCAACGTCACGGTGGAGACGGCGAGCGAGCTGACGCTCGGCATGACGGTGGCGGACTACTGGCGGATCACCGACCGGCCGAAGAACGTGCTCTATCTGCGCTCGGCCGACGACGAGGGCTTCTACAAGCTCCTCACCGAACGGCTGGTCCGCCTGCCGTGACGGCAGCCGCGCCGCGCCGGACCTTGATCCGCGGGGCGACGATCATCGCCATGGATGCGGCGCACGGCGCCGCGGCCTTTGCGGGCGACATCCTGATCGAGGGCGACCGCATCGCCGCGCTCGGCCCCGCCCTCGATGCGCCGGCCGATGCCGAGACGATCGAAGGCACCGGCCGGCTGGTCATGCCCGGGCTCGTCAATGGCCACCTCCATTCGAGCGAGCAGTTCTTCAAGGGCCGCTACGAGCGGATGCCGCTCGAGGTGTGGCTGCTCTATGCCTATCCCCTCCTCATGGGGCCGCAGATCCCGGAGCGGCTGCTCTACCTCCGCTCGCTCCTCGTCGGGATGGAATCGCTGAAGAACGGCGTCACCACCATCTGCGACTGCTTCTTCGATCCGCCGGTGCTGTCGCTCGACCGGCTCGGCGTGGTGTTCTCGGCCTACGAGGACGCGGGCATCCGTGCCAATGTCACCAACTCGATCATCAACATCCCCGTCCTCGACACCCTGCCTTTTTCGCGCGAGATCGTCCCGCCCGAGCTCCAGGCGCAGCTCGACGGCGGGACGATGATCACGGGTCGCGGCTATGCCGACTATTGCGCCGCCGCCTTCGCCGCCTTCGACGGCCGCGCCGGGCGCCTCCGCTACATGGTCTCGCCCTCGGCGCCGCAGCGCTGCACGCCGGACCTGCTGGAGGCCTGCCGCGACCTCGCCCTCGCCCATGGCGTGCCGTTCCACACCCATGTGCTCGAGACGAAGACGCAGGCCGTCACCGGGCCGGAGCTTTATGGCGGGCGGACGCTCGTCCGCTACCTGCACGACCTCGGCCTCCTCACCCGCAACGTCACCTTCGCCCATTCGGTCTGGGTCAGCGACGACGACATGGCGCTGATGGGCGCCGCCGGCATGTCAATCGTCCACAACGCCATCTCGAACCAGAAGCTCGGCGCCGGCATCGCCCCGATCCGCCGTCTCCTCGACGCCGGGGTCACGGTCGGGCTCGGCACCGACGGCGCCTCGAGCAACGACACCCTCCGCATCTTCGACGTGATGCGGGTCGCCGCCCTCGTCCATGCCGCCAGCGGCCCGGACTACGCGCAGTGGCTGTCGGCGGCCGAGATTCTCCGCGCCGCGACGATCGACGGCGCCCGCACCGCCATGCTCGAAGGAGTGACCGGCTCGCTGGAGCCGGGCAAGAAGGCCGACCTGATCATGCTCGGGATGGACGGGCTCGACTACGTCGCGCTCAACGACCCGGCCAAACACATCGTCTATTGCGAGAACGGTGCGTCGCTGGAGATGGTCATGGTCGACGGGGAGATCGTCGCAAGGGACCGGCGCCTCTCCCGGTTCGACGAGGCGGCCGTGCTCGCCGAGATCCGCGAGACGGTCCCCGAGTGGCTCGCGGCCCATGCCGAACTGGAGCGGCGGAATGCGGTGTTCGAACCCTATTTCGCCGAGATCCACCGCCGCGCGACCCTCCAGGACATCGGCATGAACCGCTACGCCGGCGACGCCCCGCCCTGGCCGGGTGCGAACCGGTGATCCGCACATCTGGCTTGAGGTACCGGACCGAGGGAACGGGACCGCTCAGTAAGGCGTATCCCCGCCGTCGAGATTGATCGCCTGGCCGCGGATGACCAGCGCCGCGTCGCTGAGCAGGAAGGCGACGACGCGGCCGACCTCGATGGTCGTGACGTGGCGCCCGATCTGGGCGGGCACCATGCCGGCGAACAGGGTCGCCGCATCGCCCTTGCCCTCGCGCTCCAGCACGTCCGCGACCTCGCGGAGCATCGGCGTGGCGACGCTGCCGGGGCACACCGCGTTCACGTTGATGCCGGCCCCGGCCCATTCCCGGGCGAGCGAGCGGGTGAGGTTGATCACCGCCGCCTTGCTGGCGTTGTAGGCGGCCATGTTGGGAAAGCCGACCTTGCCGGCATTCGACGCGATGTTCACGATCGCTCCGCCGGCTCCGGCGAAGGCGCGGAACGCCGCCTGTGCGCCGAGGAACGTGCCGCGGGTGTTCACCCGGAACTCCAGGTCCCAGCCCTCGGCTGTCATCGCCTCGGCCGGCCCCATGCGGACGATGCCGGCATTGTTGACCCAGCCGGCGAGGCGGCCGAAACGCGCTGTCGCCGCTGCCACGGCGGCATCGAGGGTCGCCGCGTCGGTCACGTCGGCGGCCAGGGCGAGCGTCCTCCTGCCGCCCGGGTCGAACTGCCGCGCGGTGTCGGACGCCGCGGATAGATCGAGGTCGAGAAGGACGGCATGGCCGCCGGCCTCCAGCACCGCTTCGACGATGCCGGCGCCGATGCCGCGGGCCGCCCCGGTGACGGCGATGGTGCGGCCGGCGAGCGCGTCGGGAGCGAGGAGCGCCATGCGTGGCCTCAGAAGGCAGGGGTTGCGGTCATGCCGCCGTCGACGACGATGTTGGCCCCGGTGACGAAGCCCGACGCCGGCGCGACGAGATAGAGGACGGCGTTGGCGACGTCGTCGTCCTCGCCCATCCGGCCGAGCGGCACCGCCTCCATCCAGCGCTTCACGCCGTCCGGCCAGTTCTCGAGGATGCCCTCGCGGAAGATGACGCCCGGCGACACGGCATTCACCCGGATGCCGTGGCGCCCGTATTCGAGGGCCGCGGCGCGGGTGAACATGATCAGGCCAGCCTTGGTGGTCGCGTAGTGCGGGTGGGTAAGCGCCGGATAGAGCCCCTCGATCGAGGCGATGTTGACGATCCCACCGCCGCTGCCGCGCCCCACCATCGCGGCCGTCGCGACCTGGGTGGCGTTGAACACGGCGTCGAGATTGACCGCCATCATCGCGCGAAACTCGTCCGGGTCCATGGCGGCGATGGTCGAATGCGTCTGCCTGGCGGCGTTGTTGACGAGGATGTCGACCGGGCCAAGCGACGCCTCGATCCCGGCGAAGGCGGCGCGGACGGCCGCCGGGTCGGTGAGTTCGGCATGAACCGTCGTCGCCCGGCCGCCCGCGGCGCGGATGCCATCGACGACCGCCTCGGCGTCGGCCTTGCCGCCACGATAGTGGACAGCGACCGAGGCACCGGCCTCGGCGAGGCGGCGGGCGATGCCCGCGCCGATGCCGGCCGAGGCGCCGGTGACGACGGCGACCTTGCCGGTGAGGTCGAGCAGGCCTGCAATGCTCATGCTTCCAGCTTCCTCCACGCGCCCGCGCCGCCGGTCCCGTCAGCGGAACGCCGGGATGACCTCCCGGCCGTAGAGCGCGATGATCTCCTCCTCGTCGCCGCTGTCGAGGTAGATGTTGAACTGCGTTACGCCGGCCTCTTCCAGCTTGCGCAGCTTGGTGACGTGGTCGACCGGATCGCCGAGCACGCAGAAGCTCTCGACCACATCGGGGGTGATGAAGTCGAGATAAGGATTGTCCGACTGGCCGTGCTTCGAATAGTCGTAGCCGCGACGCTTCTCGATGTAGTCGGTCAGGCTCTTCGGGACACGGTCCCCTTCCTTGCCGTACTTCTCGACGATGTCGGCGACGTGGTTGCCGACCATTGCCGGGAACCACCGAGTGGCCGCGATCGCCCGGTCCCGGTCGCCGAAATAGGCCGGCGCGGCCGCCATGGAACGGAACGTCGACATGTCGCGGCCCGCGGCCTTGCCGGCTGCGATCGCCTGGTCTGTGAACCACTTGCAGAGATCCGGCTCGGCGATCTGGAGCACCACGCCCTCGGCGTGCTCGCCCGCGGTCTTGAGTGCCAGCGGGCCGTAGGCGGCGATCCATGCCGGCATGTCGTAGCCGACCGCCCAGGGGAACTTCACCGGCTCGACGGCGCCGGGATAGGTCACCTCCTCGCCCCGCACCATGGCGCGCACGGCATGGATGAACTCGGCGACGCGGGCAAGCGGGGCGGGCTTCTTGCCCATCACCCGGAGCGAGGAATCGCCGCGGCCGACGCCGAGCTCGAACCGGCCACCGCTCTGCTTGGCAAGCGAGCCGAAGATCGAGGCCGCGACCGACCAGTCGCGGACGTCCGGATTCGTCACCAGGGGCCCGAACCGCATGTCGCGGGTATGCTCCATGCACATGGCGATCGCGGCGTAGCAGTCGCGCCAGAGAATGTGCGAATCGTAGAACCAGCAGTACTTGAAGCCGGCGAACTCGGCAGCCCGCACGAGATAGCGGGCGCGCTCGGCCTCGACGAAGCCCTTGAAGGTGATCCCGAACTCCATGACCGGCTGCCCCTGTCTTTCCGCGTTGCAACAACCGCCCTTGACGAGCGGGTTTTGACCGTGTGATCAATTTTTCCGCGCGACCTGCCGCAGTGTCAATCGACTTTCGACGTATCCTGCGACGCGCCACGAACCACGGGGAGTGTCGGATGCGGCTCGGCTACAAGGCTTCGGCAGAACAGTTCGCCCCGTCGCAACTGCTCCGCTTCGCGATCGAGGCCGAGGCGGCGGGCTTCGACTCCGTCTTCGTCAGCGACCACTTCCAGCCGTGGAAGCATACCGGTGGCCATGCGCCCTTCGCACCCGCCTGGCTCGCGGCGGTCGGCGCCAGCACGAGCCGGGTGGTGATGGGGACGAGCGTCCTGACGCCGACCTTTCGGCTCCATCCTTCCGTCGTCGCCCAGGCCTTCGGCACCCTCGGCGAGATGTTTCCGGGACGCATCATCCTCGGCATCGGCACCGGCGAGTCTCTCAACGAGGTGCCGGCGACCGGGATGGTCTGGCCCGAGATGAAGGAGCGCTCGGCGCGGCTCCGCGAGGCGGTGGCCCTGATCCGCCGGCTGTGGAGCGAGGAGCGCGTCAGCTTCGAGGGCGCGTACTACAAGACCGAGAATGCGACGATCTACGACCGGCCGAAGGAGATGGTGCCGATCTACGTCGCCGGCGCCGGGCCGATGATCGCCAAGTATGCCGGGCGGATGAGCGACGGCTTCATCTGCACATCGGGAAAGCCGGAGACGCTCTATACCGAGACGCTCCTCCCCAATGTCGCGGCCGGGCGGGCGGAGTCGCAGCGGCCGGGCTTCGAGCGCATGATCGAGGTCAAGGTCTCCTTCGACCCGGACTACCAGCGCGCGCTTAACGATACCCGCGGCTGGGCGGCGCTGTCGCTGTCGGGCGAGGAGAAGATGTCGGTCGAGGACCCGCTCGAGATGGAGCGGCTCGCCGCCGCCCTGCCGATCGAGCGCGTCGCATCGCGCTGGATCGTATCGAGCGACCCCGACGAGCACGTCGCCGGTATCAGGCGCTACGTCGACCTCGGCTTCGACCACCTCGTCTTCCATGCGCCCGGGGACGACCAGAGCCGCTTCATCGACCTCTACGCGCGCGAGATCCTGCCGCGGCTCCGGGCGCTCGTGCCGGCATGATCCCGCGGCTCGCCGCCTGGGGGCTGCCGGGCATCCCCGAAGTCCAGGCGGGGGACGACCTCGCGACCCTCCTCGGCGACGCGATCCTCGCCACGGCCGCCGCGGACCCGGAACTCGCGGCGCGCGATGGCGACATCCTCGTCGTCACCTCAAAGATCGTGTCGAAGGCCGAGGGCCGGCAGGTCCCGGTCGCGGACCGCGAGCGCGCCATCGCCGAGGAGACGGTGCGGATCGTCGCCGAGCGGCCGACGCCTTCCGGCGGCGTGACGCGGATCGTCGAGAACCCTCAGGGCCTGGTGCTGGCTGCGGCCGGCGTCGATACCTCGAACGTCCCCGAGGGGACGGCCCTCCGCCTTCCCCAGGACCCCGACCATTCGGCACTGGCGCTCTGCACGGCGCTTCGAACGCGTCTCGGCGTGACCCTCGGCATCGTCATCACCGACACCGTCGGTCGTCCATGGCGGATTGGCCAGACCGACATCGCCATCGGTGCCGCGGGCGTCATGGTCGCCGAGGACTTCCGCGGGCGGGTCGACGCCAACGGGCATTCCCTCGCCGTCACCGTCACCGTGATCGCCGACGAGATCGCCGCAGCGGCGGAACTGGTCAAGGGCAAGACGCGGCGGATCCCTGCCGCGATGGTGCGGGGCCTGGGCCACGTCGTCGCCGGTCTCGAGGCGCCGGGGGCGCGTTCGCTGGTCAGGCCGAGCGAAGAGGACATGTTCCGCCTCGGCTCGGACGAGGCCTTCCGCCTCGGCTATGAGGCGGCGATGGAAGAGCGGCTGGTGCGGCGAGGATGAGGCGGTGACGCGAGGCACACGACACCTGGGACTGGTCACCCTGGCGGGGCTTGCGGCCATGGCGATGACGACGGCCGGGCACGCCTTTCCCCTCTCCCTCGACAATTGCGGGTTCCCCGTCGAGATCGCGAAGCCGCCGGAGCGCGTGGTGGCGATCAAGTCGACGGCGGTGGAGACGCTGCTGGCCCTCGGCCTCGCCGGCCGCATGGTCGGCCGTGCCTTCGAGGACGGGCCGCTGCCCGCCGCGTGGCAGGCCGACGCCGATGCCGTGCCGGTCCTTTCCGACAGGCTGCCGTCGCACGAGATCGTGCTCGAGGTCGAGCCGGACTTCATCTATGGCGGCTGGGAGAGCAACTTCGTCGCCGACGGGGCGGGCGCGCGCGCCGCGCTCGACGGGCTCGACATCGCCACCTATGTCGCCCCCGCCGCCTGCAAGACGCCGCCCTACAAGCCGGTCCACCTCACCTACGAGGACATCTTCGCCGCGATCGAGGAAGTCGGGCGCATCTTCGGCGTCGAGTACCGCGCCGCAGCCCTCGTCGCCGAACAGCGCGCCATGCTCGCGACGCAGCCGGCGCCGCAGCGGCGGGCGGCG
>JAEZEN010000203.1 GCA_023433185.1 Pseudomonadota bacterium
GCCGCGGCCTCGGCGTTGGTGATGACATAGGCCGCGGCCCGCGCCCGCGCCGCCTCGGGTATCTCGACCTCGCGCGTGGTGCCGAGCGCCGCGGCCACGGCGTCGACCGCGGCATTGGCCGCCGGCCATTGCGGGTCGCGGAAATAGCCGCCAGCGACCGCGATCCGCAGCCCGCGGGTACCCTCTGCGATCGCGTCCATCGCTGCGACCGGCGGGCGCCGGACCTGGGCCGGGTCGGCGGGGTCGTCGCCCTGGAGCACGTCCAGCATCAGGGCGAGGTCGGTGGCGGAGCGCGCCAGCGGGCCGAGATGGTCGAGGCTCCCGCAGAAGGGGTAGGTGCCGGCGCGGCTGAGCCGGCCGAAGGTGGGCTTCAGCCCGAACAGGCCGCAGAACGACGAGGGGACACGGATCGAGCCGTTGGTGTCGGAGCCGAGCGAGGCGGCGACCATGCCGCTCGCCACCGCCGTGCCCGAGCCGCCCGAGGAACCGCCCGACATGTGCGCGGGGTCGTGCGGATTGAGGGAGGCGCCGTCGTGGCGATTCTCGCCGGTGAAGTCGTAGGCGTATTCCCCCATGTTGAGGCCGCCGAGGAGGACGGCCCCGGCCGCCTGCATCTTCGTCACCAGCGTCGCATCGGGCTCCGCCGGCGGGTCGTCGCGGTTGATCAGCGAGCCGGCGCGGGTGGCCACACCGTCGATGTCGAAGAGATTCTTGACCGCATAGGGCACGCCGGCGAGGGGCAACGTCTCGCCGGCCGCCACGCGCCGGTCGACCGCATCGGCCTCGTCGAGGGCGCGCGTCACGGTGAGGTCGGTGAAGGCGCCGAGGCGGGTGTCGGCGTCCGCTATCCGGTCGAGGGCGGCTTCCGTGATCGCACGGGCCGAGACGGTGCCGGCGTTCACCGCGGCGGCGATCGCGTGCGCCGGCCGGAGCAGGGTATCGCCGCTCACGGCTCGAACACCGGGGCCGGCTCGATGCGGTCGTCGAGCGGGAACTCCGTGATCAGCGCCGCGATGCGGGCGGTGGCGGCAAGCGTCGCGATGACGCCCTCGTGCCATTCCGGCGCGATGGGCAGGTCCATCACGCGGGCCATGTGCTCGACATGCGCCGCGGCATCGAAGGGTTCGGTCATGCCGTTGCCGCCTCGAGTGCGGCGAGCGGTGCCGTCCAGCCGACGATGGCGCCCTGGGCCGTGATCATGCGGAGTGCGGAGGCCTTGAACTCGGGGAAGTAGCTCTCCGTCGCGTCCTCGATCAGCAGGCAGTCGAAGCCGCGGTCGTTCGCCTCGCGCATCGTCGTCTGGACGCAGACCTCCGTCGTCACGCCGGCAAGCACCAGATGGGTTGCGCCGAGGCGCGCGAGATCGTCGCCGAGCGAGGTCGCATGGAACGCCCCCTTGCCCGGCTTGTCGATGACGATCTCGCCGTCGATCGGCGCAAGCTCGGGGACGATGCCGTGGCCCGGCTCGCCGTGGATCAGGATGCGGCCCATCGGACCCTCGTCGCCGATGCGGAGCGTCGGGTTGCCGCGCGTCCGCTTGGCCGGCGGGCAGTCGCCGAGGTCGGGACGATGGCCCTCGCGGGTGTGGATCACCGGCCAGCCCTTCGCCCGGAACAGCGCGATCAGCCGGGCGACCGTCGGGATGATCGCCTGCAGCCGCGTCGCGTCGTTGCCGAGGCTCGCGCCGAAGCCCCCGGGCTCGACGAAGTCGCGCTGCATGTCGATGACGACCAGCGCGGTATGGCCGGGCGAGAGGGGGAATGGGAAGGGGGAGGCGTCGACGCTGATCATGAAGCGGCCCGTCTCCAATCAGCGAGCGGCGCATGGGCGGAGCACGGTGCAGGATCCCGAATCGCCGAGAGCGCCGGACGGCGAAAGGCGGAGGTCGATCGCCGTGGAGCGAGGAAGGCTGAGGCCGTCATCATCAATGCCCCGCCATGGCACGGCCGATCGAGGTGCGGTCGGCCTCGGCGACGGGGACCACGTAGTCGATCCGCCCGCCCGACATCACCGCGATCCGGTCGGCGAGTTCGAGGATCTCGTCGAGGTCCTCGGAGAAGAGAAGCACCGCCGCGCCGTTGTTGCGCTGCTCCATGATCTGTCCGCGGATCTCGGCGACCGAGGCGAAGTCGAGGCCGAAGCAGGGATTGGCCACGACCAGCACGTCGACCTCCCCGGAGAGCTCGCGGGCGAGCACGGCGCGCTGCACGTTGCCCCCCGACAGGTTCTCGATGAATTCCTCGGTCGAGGGCGTCTTGACGCGGTAGGCCGCGATCAGCTCGCGCGCGCGGACGCGCATCGGTCCCGGCGACAGCCACCAGCCGAGCGATGTGATCGGCGGCTTGTCGAAGGTGCGGAACGAGATGTTCTCGGCGACCGTCATGCGCGGCACTGCGGCATTGCGGAGCGGCTCCTCCTGGAGGCTGAAGACCTTGAAGCGGTCCATCTGGTCGCGATCCGGCTCGAAGTTCTGGCCGTTGATGATGATCTGGCCGAGACGCGGCTCGCGCTGGCCCGACAGGACCTCGACCAGTTGCGACTGGCCGTTGCCCGATATGCCGGCGATGCCGACGATCTCGCCGGCATGGACCTTGAGGTTGACCGCCTCGACCGCCGGCAGGCCCTGGTCGTCGTCGGCATAGATGCCGGCGAGCTCGATGACGGTCTTGGCATCGGGCGCGAGCGGCTTCCGCGCCGCGCGTTCGCGGATCTGCGTCTCGCCGATCATCATCCGGCTCATCTCGTCGACGCCGAGATCCTTGACGTGCCCGCCGCCCACCCGTCTGCCGTGGCGGAGCACCGTCACCTCGTCGGTGAAGGCGGTGACCTCGCGGAACTTGTGGGTGATCATCAGGATGGTCAGCTCGCCCGCCGCCGTCATGCCGCGGAGCAGGCCCAGCACCTCGTCGGCCTCCCCGGGCGTCAGCACAGATGTCGGCTCGTCGAGGATCAGGAAGCGCTGGTCGAGATAGAGCTGCTTGAGGATCTCGAGCTTCTGCTTCTCGCCGGCGGCGAGGGACGCCACCGGCACATCGAGCGGCACCTTGAACGGCATGCCCTCGAGGAAGGCGGCGAGATCCTTCTTCTCCTTCCGCCAGTCGATGACGGGGGGCGGATGGGCGCGGCTGATCACGAGGTTCTCCGCCGCGGTCAGGGAGGGCACCAGCGTGAAGTGCTGGTAGACCATGCCGATGCCATGGGCGTGGGCATCGCGTGGGCTGCGGATCTCGGTCTCGACGCCGTCGACCAGCACCGAGCCGCGGGTCGGGGCGTAGAAGCCCATGATGCACTTGACCAGGGTCGACTTGCCGGCGCCGTTCTCGCCGAGGAGCGCGTGGACGGTGCCCGGCGACACCTTGATGGAGACGTCGTCGAGCGCCGTGAGCGCGCCGAACGTCTTGGTCATGCCGATGGTCTCGAGGCCGACGGCGCGGCGGGCCTTGACCGCGGTGCTCGTGTCGTGGGCGGCGCTCATGCCAGCGCCTCCATCACCGCAACCGATGTCGCGACGGCCCCGAACACCCCGCCCTGCATCTTCACCATGGCGATCGCGGCGCGGTGATTGCCGGGGTCGGTGGCGCCGCAACAGTCCTCGAGCAGCAGGCACTCGAAGCCGCGGTCGTTGGCCTCGCGCATCGTCGTGTGGACGCAGACGTCGGTGGTGATGCCGGCAAGGAGCAGGTTGCGGATGCCGCGGGTGCGCAGCATCAGTTCGAGGTCGGTGGCGCAGAACGAGCCCTTGCCGGGCTTGTCGATGATCGGCTCGCCGTCGATGGGCGCCAGTTCGGGGATGATCTCCCACCCCGGCTCGCCGCGCACCAGGATGCGCCCGCACGGCCCGGGATCGCCGATCCCGGCGCCGATGCGGCGCGAGCGCCAGCGCTTGTTGTCGGGAAGGTCCGCGAGGTCGGGCCGATGGCCCTCGCGGGTATGGAACACGTGGTAGCCGCCCGCCCGGAACACGGCGAGCAGCCGCTGGATGGGGGCGATCGGCGCCCGCGTGAGCGCGATGTCGTAGCCCATCGCGTCGACATAACCGCCCTTGCCGCAGAAGTCGGTCTGCATGTCGATGACGACGAGCGCGGTGTTGGCGGGGCGGAGGTCGCCGTCATAGGGCCAGGGATAGGGGTCGGCGGCGACGGTCGTCGCGGGGGAGGCGCTGGCGAGGGCGGCGACCATGGCGGGCCTCACTTGGTGATCGACAGCTCGGCCGGGGCGCCCTTCAGGGAACGCTTCGGCGAGGTCGAGATGATCATGATGACGAGGGTGAGCACGTAGGGTGCGGCATTGAAGAAGTAGTAGCCCTGGGTGATGCCGACCGACTGCAGCGCCGGGCCGATGGCGCCGGCCGCGCCGAAGAGAAGCGCGGCGAGGAAACAGGCCAGCGGGTTCCAGCGCGCGAAGATGACGAGCGCCACGGCCATCAGCCCCTGGCCCGAGGACAGGCCCTCGCTCCAGCTTCCCGGGTAGTAGAGCGACAGGAACGCGCCGCCGACGCCGGCGAAGAAGCCGCCGATGGTGGTCGAGATGAAGCGGACCCAGTCGACCGAATAGCCCATCGCGCGTGCCGCGGGGGCCGAGTCGCCGGTCATGCGGACGATCAGCCCGAAGCGCGTGTTCCTGAACGCCCACCACATTGCCACCGCGACCGCGATGCCGACGAGGAACAGCGGGTTCACCTGCAGCGCCTGCTCGATCTGCGGGTTGCCGGTCCACCCGGCGAGCGAGATCGAGGGCAGCCGGGGCGCCTGTGGCTGGATGTAGGCCTTGCCGAGGAAGAAGGCCAAGCCGGTGCCGAACAGCATCAGGGCGATGCCGATGGCGATGTCGTTCACGCGGGGAAGCTTGCAGATGTATCCGTGGAGCGCGCCGAAGACGCAGCCGGAGAGGCCGGCGGCGAGCACGCCGAGCCAGGCGGAGCCGCTTTCATAGGCGACGGCGTAGCCGGCCATCGCGCCGAAGACGAGGGTGCCCTCGAGGCCGAGATTGATGCGGCCCGACTTCTCGGTGAGGCACTCGCCGAGGCTGACGAAGAGGAACGGCGTCGACACGCGGATCGCGCCGGCGATCATCGCCAGCAGAACGATGGAAAGGCTGGAATCGTCGGTCATCTGCCGGCCTTCGGGTTGAAGAAGGAGAAGCGCCCGTAGAGGGTCTCGCTGACGAGGAGGACGACGAACATCAGGCCCTGGAGCACCTGGACCGTGGCGTCCGGCATCTCCATGCGGCGCTGGACGAGGCCGCCGGCCGCGTCGATGCCGCCGAGGAAGATCGCGACGGGGATGATGGCGAGCGGATTCTGGCGGGCAAGGAAGGCGACGAGAATGCCGGTGAAGCCGTAGCCGGCGGCGAGCGAGGCATTCGCCCGGCCCTGGATCGCGGCGACCTCGAAGTAGCCGGCGAGGCCGGCGCAGGCGCCCGCCAGCACGCAGGCGATGACGATGAGCTTGCCGACCGGCAGGCCCTGGGCCCGCGCGGCCCGCACGTTCCCGCCGGTGATGCGCGCCGCGAAGCCGAACTTGGTGCGGTTCATGAGCACCCACACGAGGATGGCGAGCACGACCCCGACGGCGAGGCCCCAGTGGATGTCGGTGCCGGGGATGGTCCCGACCATGTTCTCAGGCC
>JAEZEN010000234.1 GCA_023433185.1 Pseudomonadota bacterium
TGCGTCATCGACTCCCGGTACATGAAGTAGCCGACCGTCTCGGTCGAGCGCACGGGACCGCCGCCGGTCAGCACGTAGATGATGTCGAAGGCGCGGAGCGCGTTGAGGAGCGTGATGAAGATCGATACCCGGACGCCGGGCAGCGACATCGGCATCATGATGTGGCGCATGATCGCGCCAGGGCCGGCTCCGTCGATATGCGCCGCCTCGAGCAGGCTGCGCGGGATCGCCTGGACGGATGCGAAGCAGAGCATCAGCGGCAGGCCGGCGGCGCCCCAGGCGGCCGCGACGATCAGCGCCCAGATCGCGGTGTTCGGGTCGTCCAGCCACGGCTGGGCGAAGTCGGGGAAGCCAAGCGCGCGGATGACGGAGTTCAGAAGCCCGCCGCTGTCCGGCCGGAGCATGGTGATCCACATGTAGCCGATCACCGCTTCGGACACGCCGAAGGCCGAGAAGATCATCACCCGGAAGGGAAGCGTCCGCCGCGGCGCAAAGGCGCAGAGCATGGCGATCACCCAGCCGATGCCGACCGCGAGTACCGTCGTGCCGACGGTGAAGACGAGTGTCGTGGTGAGGGTGTTCCGGAAGTCCTGGTCGGCGAACAGTCTCTGGTAGTTGCCGAGCCCCACATATCTGGGCGGCGCAAGGCCCCTGATGTCGTAGAAGCTCAGCCGGATCGTGTCGATCAGGGGAAAGGCCACCGCGACCCCGAACAGGACAAGGACCGGCAGGATCAGCAGCCATGCCGCCGGCGCATCGCTCAATCGCCACCCGCGCGGGGCGACCAGCTGTCGCCGGTCATCCCGCGCGGGCGTCGTCAGGGACCCTGTCTCGGTCGTCGCCATGGCCTGGTCCCGGTCGAAGGACCGATACGGTCAGTAGGCTTCGACGGCCTTGGCCTCGATTGCCGCCGTCACCGCATCGATGTTCGCGTCGGAGGGATCCTGGATGAACTTCTGGAGCTGAACCCGGTACTCGTCCACCAGGTCCCCCGGGAGAAGGTCGCCGAGCACGAACTGCACCTTTGAATCGCCGACCGCTGCCGTTGCCACCTGCTGCACCGGCCCGAGGATCGAGCTGTCGGCCTCGCTGCTCGGCGAGGCGAAACCGTACCTGGCCATCAGGTCGGCGGCCTCGCCGCTGATGATGAAGTCGAGGAAGGCATCAGCCGCTTCCGGGTTGTTGCCGTTCGCGGTGACGTTCAGTTCCTTCGTATCGACGCTCGATGTGTCGTCGTTGCCCATGCCGAGCGCGGGGAACTGAACGAGTGAGTAGTCGACGCCCTCGGTCAGGCCATAGTCGTTCCTGGCCCGCGCGTTCACCCACATGCCGATCAGCTGGTAGTTGGAGCCGTCGGCCTTGAACAGCTGGTCCGCGGCGCCGTCCCAGTCCATCGCGAACATCGCCGCCGGGTCGCCGCAGCATCCGGCCTGCAGCATCTCGGCGTACTTCTTGAGGGCGGTCTTCACCGCCGGGTCGGTCCATGGGATCTCGTGGGCGGCGAGCCTGGCGGCGGTCTCGACGCCCGCCGTCCGCAGGAGCAGCGACTCGAACCACTCGGTGTGCGACCAGTATTTCGCGCCGATCGCGACCGGTGTCGCATAGCCGGCGGCCTTGAGCCGGTCGAAGGAGGCAAGGAACTCCTCCCAGGTGCCGGGCGGCTCAATCCCGGCCTTCTCGAAATGCGCCGGCTTGTACCAGATGCCTGAGCGGTCGCCATAGGTGTAGGTCACGGCATAGACGCTGCCGTCGATCGAGCCGAGGTCCTTCCATGACGGGTTGAGCCGCTGGTCCCAGCCGTACTCCGCCCATTGCGCGTCGATGGGGCGAAGCAGGCCGGCGTCGCGCAGCTCGGCCCGGAAGGCGGGCCAGGTGTTGATGATGATGTCCACCACCTCGCCGCCGAGCAGCGCCGTCCGCATCGGGCCGCGCATGTCGCCCTGCCCGGTGAGCACGAGCTCCCTGACCGTCACGTCCGGGTACTTGGCCATGAAGGCCTTCCCGACCTCCTGCCACATCTCGGCTTCGGTGCCGCCCTGCCATTGCATGATCACGAGCTCACCGCTCGGCGCCGCGATCGCGACGGGAGCGAGGGGGACCACGCCGGCGAAAAAGGCGAGAGCCGTGCCCCTCGCCAGGCGGCGCAGGACGGCGGATCTGATTGCGATGTCAGTCATGGATTCCGTTCCTCCCATTGGCGCGGCTCGTTGGATGGCCGCAATTCAACTAAGTCGAAACGTTATCATGTATATTGTGGCTGGCAAGCGAAAGGCGACGGAAGGACCGACCGGGAAGGACGACCGGGGCCGGGGGGCACGCTGTCACGCCGGTGGAAAGCCGCTCATCCGACGCCGGCTGCGCGGGTGGGGTGCGGGGTTGCGGGCCGGGCTGCCCGGCGCCGCGGACGAGACGACATCGTCGCCGGAACCGGCGTTCCAGCGGCCGCTCGAGGGCGCTCCAGGTCGCCGGCGCTACGGGAGGAAGACCGCCTGAGCCCGCCCCCCTACAGAGGGAGCGCCCGCCCGCCGCGGTTGCCGGCCGCCTTCGTCCAGGACAGCTTGAAGCCGAGCCGGATGGCCTGCTCCCGGTGCCGCGCCAGTTCCTCGACGAAGTGCAGCCGGGCGGCGGTAAGGTGATTCCCGATCCGCTCCGCCCGCTCGGCAGACACCGAACCGGCGGCGGCGGCATGGGCGAGGTCCTTCAGCGCCACCGACAGGATCACCATCCGGCGCAGCGCAAAGTCGAAGCCGCGGGTTGCGGGATCCTGACGGTCGAACAGCTGGTGGCTTCCCCGATCGGGATGATCGCCGATCGTTATGATCGGCCGGTAGACGATCTTGCAGGCGCCCAGCATCTTCGCGCGCATGTAGAGGAGGACGTCGTGTCCGTGGGTGAGGTGATCGGAGTCGAGCGGCGGAAACAGCTGGAAGATGTCGCGGTGCATGCCGTAGCGCGCCCCCGCCATGACGCCGCCGCCTGTCCGGATCAATGCCTTGAACGAACTGTTGCGGCGCAGCCGGGCGATCGCGCCCGCCGAGGGTTTCGTCGTCGTGTCGCCCTTGCGGAGACGGGCGATCGACGTGACCAGCCGCACCTTGCCCGACAGCCGCCGGCTCAGCATCTGCGCCCGTTCGGCATCGGAGACGTCGTCCTGGTGCGCCTGCACGATGGCCGTGCAGCGGCTTGCCGCCACGAGCAGCGGCACGTTCTCGATGATCGCCGGCGCCGACGTGCGGTAGACGCGGACGGAATGGGGACCCGTATAGGGGCGGACGATGTCGAGAATCGTCTCCAGGCTGCCGTCGTCGGAGCAGTCGTCCGAGATGAGGATCTCGCAGGTCACCCCACGCTGGGCGAGCACCGCCGCAAGGCTCTCGGGAAGGAAGCGCGCGCCGTTGTAGACCGGCACGACGATGGAGCAGTCCGGTGTCTCGGGACGAACCTGCTCGTAGACCTCGATCAGCTGGCTTCGCATCGGCCTGGCCACACGTGTCGTTGCGAGTGGTCCTTGCGTTTCCACCATTTGCACGCGGGGCCGGTCCGGACGGGATGCATGGGCTGAACGCACCTAGTCGAGCGGTTTCGGCAGGGTGGCTGGCGCAGGGTAGCGCGCCGCGACCATCGTCTCCACCTGGTCGCGGCCGAGGTCGAGGACGGCGCGGAGGTCGAGGCCGCCGCTGTCCCACAAGCGGTGAAGGGCCTGCCGCGCCAGATCGGCCTGCTCGGCTTGCGTGACCGGCCCGAGGCCCGGCGGCGGGGGGCGCCGCTTGAGCTGCGTCCAGATCATCCGCGGCGACGTGCCGGCCAGGATCTCGTTCGCGAGGATCGCGCCGGTCCACCACCCGCTCCCGGTGTGGCGGAAGAAGCGGTCGAGCGTGCGCACGAACAGGTCGCGCCGCTCGCGCGCCGTCGTCCCCACCGGCACGACCGCCTCGACCATCCATGCCGTCCAGCAGGCGGTCGCCCGGATGCGATGCTCGCGGGACCAGCCGTCCCGGCGCGCCGACAGGTTCCGGCCGTCCCAGGCCTTGAAGTAGAGGGGTCCGCCGACGAAGCGGTGCTCGCCCTCGCGGGCGAGTTCGGCGAGGAAGGCGATCTCGGTGCCGAGGCTGTCGAAGGGGTCGAAGTCGCTCAGCCGCAGTCCCGCGGTGCGATCGAGCGCCGCGCCCCGCACGAGGCCACGGAACGGTACCCAGTCGAGGCGCCGGAGGTAGCTGAGGACACGCGTCCGCGGTGAGCCGACGACCGACGGCACCGGCACGTCCCAGTGCCGCGCGCCGGTATAGCGCAGCGTCGCAAAGCACAGGGCTGCGTCGGGCCATCGGGTTGCAGCGGCGACGAGATCGGCGACGTAGGTCGGTGACACGAGGTCGTCGTGCTGCTGGTAGATGTAAAACGCGCCGCGCCGGTTGCGCATCGTCCAGTCGGTGTTCCCGGCCCATCCGAGGCGCGTCGGCTGGACCTGGATCCGGAAGCGCTTGTCGTCGCGGAGAAACGGCGCGCAGGCCGCGGCGCTTGCCTCGTCGGCAGCGTCGACGGAAATGAGGATGTCGAGATTGCGATACGACTGCGTACGCAGGCACTCGAGGAGGACGGGAAGCGTCGCCGCCCCGCCGTAGACGGGAACCCCGACCGTGACCAGCGGCTCGTTCACCCGCCGGCCCCGAGGATCCGGTCGGCGACGGCCTCGCCGAACCAGGGCGCCATCGTCAGCTTGCCGGGATCGACCGAATGGTACCGGCGGTGGGTGGTGATGCCGATCTCGAACCGGCGATGAAGCTCGCTGCCAACGTCGTAGATGTCGGTGCTGCCCCAGGCGACGATCGCTCCGCCGCGCGCGGTCGCCTCGGGCAGCGCGGTCGCGTCGAGGTCGCGGAGCGCCGGGATGAAGGCGGCCATGGCCTCGACCGTTCCCGCGATCAGGCGGCTGCGCTCGGGCTCGCCGGGATGGGTCGCCCAGAACGGCGGCGTGGTCTCCCGCGACAGCTCGGTCAGGCACACCGGATACCAGGTCAGGTAGACCAGCCCGTCGCGGTAGTTGACGACTTCGCCGAACGGGCCCGAGACGAAGGTCGCGCTCCGCAGCGGCGGCGAGGGGTCGGGCCGGCGGAAGCTGACACCGTATTTCAGGCGGTGGAGCCAGGGCCGGGCCGGGACGAAGCCGAGCGTGGCATCGATCGCGAGGCGCCCCTCCCAGAGGGCGTTGACGACGTGGTCGAAGCCCTCGCCCCGCGACCCTGTGCCGTCCCGGAGGACCACCGCGGGCGCGTCGACGTCCTCGACGGCGAGCACCTCCTCGCCGAGGCGCAGGGTGATGCGATCCTCCGCGGCGAGGCGCTCGCGGAACCGGTCAGCCAGGTCGAGCGGGTTCACCGCCACTTCGGGACTGTCGAAGGCGGCGACCGCGGTACCGCCGTCAAACACCGCGCAGCGTTCCTCGTCCGGCCAGCAGCGGAGCGGATCGGCGAGGTCGCGGTCGAAGTAGCACCCCGGTTCCGCCGCCGCCGCCTCCTGGATCAGGCGATGGACGCCGTGGAGATAGGCCGTGACCTCGGCCGCTTCCCGCTGGCTGTCGCGATGGACAACATAGGCGGCCGGATCGGAGAGCTGGAGGGCGGCGGGGTCGATCCCGAGATGGCGGGCGAGGAAGGGCGCGAACGACAGCGCCCCGCGGATCATCATGCGCGCCGTCGCCATCGTCGGGTCGTTGGCGTACATGTAGCCGAGATGGATCTTGCCCTCGTTGGCGACGGCGGCGCGGCTGAAGAGCCGGTCGCTGCGATCGAAGAGCGTGACGGTTGCACCGCGGGCCGCCAGCGCCAGCGCCGCGCAGCATCCCTGCATCCCCCCTCCCAGAACGGCGACGTGCATCAGGGCCGCGACTCCACCAGGATAAGGCGGGCCGCGCCCGGGCCGTCAGGGCGAGGCACCGCGCAGCGCATCCGCGGCATCGACGTTTGGAAAGGCGGTATGGGCAGCGTCAGAAATCCTCGCCGGCTCGAAGGGCATCATCGTCCTTCAGAATTGCAGACCGAGCGCCGCGTGAAAAGAGGTACCCGTCAGCCGCAGCCCATTCGGCAGTGGAGATATCGGCCGGATGGCCGGCCCCCGCTCTACCGCTGAAGCCGGGTGACGATCGACGTCTCCGGCGGGTAGTCGGGGGTCCCGTCGGTGATCTCGCGAAACGCGTTGATGGAGGCCGGCACGCCGAACAGATATCCCTGAACCTCGTCGCAAAGCTCGCCGGCCAGGAACCGGTACTCCGCCGTCGTCTCGACGCCCTCCGCCAGCACCGGGACCCCGAGCCCGCGGCCCAGCCCGAGCACGGCACGCACGATCGTTGCGGCCTTCTCGTTCACGTCGACGGACTGGATGAAGGAACGGTCGATCTTGATCTTGTCGAAGGGGAACGCCCGGAGGTTGGAGAGCGACGAGAAGCCGGTTCCGAAATCGTCCATCGCGACCCGGACGCCGAGCGCCTTGACCTGGCGAAGCGTGGCCAGCGCGCGCGTGAGATCGCGGATGAGTGCGGTCTCCGGGATCTCGAGCTCCAGGCGGTCCGGCGCCAGGCCGGTGCGCTTCAGCGTGTCCTCGCCGAGCAGCGGAAAAACGGAACTGTAGATCTGCACCGGAGACACGTTGACGGCGATGGTGAGGGGCCGCGTCCATCGCGCCGCCTCCTGGCAGGCTGCCCTGAGCACCCATTCGCCGAGACTGAGTATCGCGCCGCTCTCTTCCGCGACCGGAATGAAGGTCGCGGGCAACAGGGGTCCGCGACGCGGATGGTTCCAGCGGACCAGTGCTTCGAACCCCATCACCTCATCCGTCCGGACGTCCCTCTGCGGCTGATAGACGAGTTCGAGCTCGCCGTTGGCTATGGCGCCGCGAACGTCCCGTTCCAGCTGGCGGCGGTCGCGGACCTTGGCGCCCATCGCAGCTTCAAAAAAGCGATAGGTGTCCCGCCCCTCGGACTTGGCGCGATACAGCGCCGTGTCGGCATGCCCGAGCAGCGTCTGGCGGTCGGTCGCATCGCCGGGACAGGTGGCGATTCCGATGCTCGCCGAGACCGGGGCGCCGAGATCGGCCGCTGCGCTGGCGGTCCTCAGCACCGCGAGGATGTCTTCGGCAACCTGGCCGGCGACCGTCGGATCGGACAGTCCGGGGAGGATGACGCCGAACTCGTCGCCGCCGAGGCGCGCGACCATCTGATCCTCGTTGAGGACCCCCGTGACGCAGCTCGCCACCTTCTGGAGGAGGGCGTCCCCGGCGGCATGGCCGAAGAGGTCGTTGATCTCCTTGAACCGGTCGACGTCGACGAACATCACCGCGAGCTGCTGCCCGGTGCCCTGCTGCGATGCGATCAGCTTGTCGAGGCGCTTGTTGAAGGCGCTCCGGTTGGGAATTCCGGTGAGCGAGTCGTGGTGGGCGAGGAAGCGGATGTGCTGCTCCGCCTGTTTGCGCGCGCTGAGGTCGCGGACGGCTATGGCCTGTAGCTTCCGGCCGCCGAAGTCGACGGGCCGCTGGACCAGTTCGACCGGTATCGTGGACCCGTCGCGAGACCTGAGTTCCGCCTCGACCGGCAGGCTGGGGCGCTCGTTGAGCCGATGGCGGGCGAGCTCGCTGGAGATGAAGTCGCCCAGACGCCCCCCGGCCACGGCGTCGACCGGCATCCCCACGAGCGCGGCGAAGCTGTCATTGCCGGTGACGACGATCTGTCCGTCCACCATGATGAGACCCTCGATCGCCGCGTTGGCGAGGCTGCGCATCCGCGCGGCCTCCTCCGCCGATCGCCGTCGGTCACGGATGTCGAGCGCAAGCCCCGCCAGCGCGAGGAGAATGATCACCGTGCTTCCCAGCCCGACGGCAACGGCCATCCAGCCGGTGGGAAGCGCGGATGGCGACACCGCGATCGTCGGGTCGGGCACGATCGTGACGGCCCCCATCGCGGTGAAATGGTGACTGCAGATGGCGAGGGTCAGGAGCAGTGCCCCGCCGATCTTCCATGGCAGCGTCGGCCTGTGGAGCCCGACGGGCAGCGATACGGCACCGAAAGCCGCGCCCAGGACGATCGAGGCGATGACCAGGCCGGGGTCCCAGAACAGGCGGCCATCCACCTGAAAGGCGGCCATGCCGGTGTAGTGCATCGCCGCAATGCCGCCGCCGACGATAGCGCCGCCAAGCCACTCGGCCGCCGGGACTGAACGCGCCATCGCGACGAAGATGCCGAGACCGGTCAGCAGGACGGCCGCCACCAGCGACAGGGAGGTCAGCGCCACGTTGTAGCCGCTCGGTATGCTGGGCGAATACGCCAGCATCGCGATGAAGTGCGTCGCCCAGATCCCGAAACCGGTGGCAATCGATGCCACCACGATCCAGACGCCGCGCATCCGGCCAGTGGAGGATCGGACGTGGGGGAGGAGGCTGATCGCCGTGAAGGTCGCCACCAAGCAGATCGCGACGGCGAGCGCCAGGAGCAGGTGATCGTGGTCGTTGACGATGCAGCTGTAGACTGTGAGCAACTCCGGCCCTCCCCGCAATCGCGTCAATCCGCCGCGATGACCCGACCAACCCCGATTCGATACCGCGCCTCACCGGGAGACGATAGCCCGGAAAACGCCCGCCGACCGCGACCCCGTGCGGTTCCTGATGAGTTCTCTCCACCAGCCGTGTAGTCTGTCGGCACTCGGAAGACGGATCTTCTTGGATGGATGAGCGCCGCACTTGCCGATGATTCCCGAGCCGGCCCAGACTTGGCACCGTGGACGGTTCCTGATCGACGGAACGCCAATGCCCGGCAATGACGTCCTTCATCTTTACTGCCCGGGCGCCAGGGACCTTCCGGTCGCGCACCTGACCGCCCTCGCGCTTCTTCCCCTTCACGACTGGAACAGCGCCCTGCTCGACTTCGCAGGCGTCGCGCCGATGCCGCCGCCGGACAGGACGAGTGCCTGCGTGTTCGCAATCGATCCCTTCCGCCGGATCAGGGACCTCCTGCTGGAGTTGCAGCAGAGCGGCTTTCGGTGGGTGACGAACTTCCCGAGTACCGAGGCCATCGACGGTGAGATGCGGACGACGCTGGACGACCTGGGATTCGGGTTGCAGAAGGAACTGCAGTTCGTCGAGGAAGCGGTCGCCCTGGGCCTCGCCGTGGCCGCGTTCGCAACGAGCGGCGATTCGGCAGCGCGGATGATCGAACGGGGCGCGGCCGCTCTCGTCACCCCCGATGCGTCACGGATCGACGTCTCGCGCCTCCCGGCGGGCGTGCCCGTGATCGCGATCGAGGCGCAGCATGGATAGGAAGCGGCCCAGCCGGCCGCGCGGCGACGGGCCGCGATCGTGCCGGGGCCGCGGGGAGGCGCCCTCCGTGCGGCGCTTCACATCGTGCCGATACGATCGATCTCCGCCACCAGGTCCGGCTCGAGCGGTCCCTTGCGGGCATATTCGAGGTTTCTGCCGAGTTCCTCGACCTTGCGCGGTCCCGGGATGATGCTGGAGATTCTCGCGTCCGAGAGGAGGTACCTGAGGCCAAGTTCCGGCAGCGACAGCCCGACACGGTCGGAGAGCGCGTAGATGGCGTCCAGGCGACGCAGGACCCTCTCGTCGAAGCCCCAGGGATAGACCCCGGTCCGGCGCATCTCGGCGATCCGGTCGGTCGCCTTGGCGGCGAGCGCCCCCTGACGATAGGGGCCGCCCAGGATGACCCCCACGTCGTGCCGCTCGGCAGCGGGCAACAGGGCATCGCGCGCGTCCTGCACCGCGAGGTCGTAGTGCATGAAGGTGAGGACCACATCGATCCTGCCGGTCTCGATCAGGGCGGTGTTCACCGCAAGGTCCTGGCCGCCGATGCCGATATTGCCGACCACGCCCGCCCGCTTCAGGTCCTCGAGCGTGGAGAGGACGACACTGTCCCCGGTCGACAGGTCGATCTTCCACTGCGCCCACTCCGGCTCGTGGATCATGACGACATCCAGCGTGTCGCGCCGGAGCAGCCACAGGCTGTGCTCGACGACCCGCACGATCGCGTCGCGATCGGTGTAGGCCTTGTCGCCGGCGGCCCGCACCACGGTCCTGTCAAGCCAGCCGACCTTTCCCGAGAGGACGATCGGATGCCTGTCGAAGCCGAGGAGGCCGCGTCCCAGCAGCTCCTCGCTCTCGCCGAAGCCGTACATCGGGGCGGTGTCGAAGTAGTTGATCCCGGCATCGAGGGCGGCCCGGATGATCGCCAGCGCCTCCTGCTTCGGAACACCGAATTCGCCTGTGAACTGGAAACCGCCGCAGCCGACCTCCGAGACGGACAAGCCGGTTCGTCCGAGCCTTCGCTTTGCCATGGATCGCGCCTCCTAGATGCCGAACAGGTCCCGGACCACCGCCCGGCTTCGCCGCGCGCACTGCGACGCGCTTCCGTTCTCGCGCATGGTCGCGTCGCCGTTCTGCTCGACCACGAGCCACCCCGTGTAGCTCATGGCCGCCACCTTCTCCGCCACCGCGGGCAGATTGACGAGGCCCTCCCCGAGGACGGTGTTGAGGCCGGTCGCGGGCGTGAAGTCCTTCAACTCGATCATCGAGATGTCGCTCTCGTATCGCTCGAGCACCACCGTCGCCCGTCGGGCCATCTCCACGTCGACGAAGTCCTTCGTCGCATGCCCGACGTCGACCATCACGCTTCTCGGCGCGGGGATGCCGTCGGTGATCCGGCAGAACTGGGCAAAGGTCTCCCCGGTATTGTCGGTGTGATTGTGGTAGGTGAGCCTCACGTTGCGCGCGCCGGCGATCGACGAAAGGTAGCTCATCATGTCGATGACGAGCCGGAATTCGGGCTCCTCCCGACCGAAGCCACCGAGGATGATCAGGTTCTCGCATCGCGTCTCGTTCAGCAGGTCGAAGAGACGGCGGTAGCGGTCGAAGTTGAGATCGAGCGGGGCGATCATGCTCGCCAGGTCCAGGCCCGCGCCATCGAGGCTCTTTCTGAAGCCTTGCGGATCGGCAACTTGGGTCTGCCACCCCCAGTCGCTGAACCCCGAAACGCCTTCGTAGCCGAGGGACCGGACATCATCGAGCCACGGACCGAGGAGTTCCCCGGAGGGGTTCCCCCACAGAAGACTGGTTATGCCCACCCTGGGCCGCGATCCTTCCCCCGTTGATCCCACGCGAAATCCTCCCCATCGTTCTCGTTGTACTCGACCTACGGCGGATTCATTCCCGGGGCAAAGCATCGCCGCCGCCCCTTTGGGTAAGACTGGGTAGCGGCGGTCGGTCCGGCGTTGCCCGCCACCATATCCCCCGGATGCCGTCGTTGCCGTCGCCTTCCCAGTCTTACCCAGGCGCTCGATGCAACCACCTTGCGGCGCACGGTCAGCCGTCAGAAAGTCCACCAAGCGCGGCGGCGGGGGGAGGTCATGGGCAGCATCTACATCGTCGGGACCTGCGACACGAAGGGGGAGGAGCTCCGCTACCTCCGGGACCTGCTCGCCGATGCCGGGCGGGCGGTGAAGCTGGTCGACGTGTCCACCTCGTCGCAGGCTTCGGCCGACGCCGCCGACCACGCCCCGCACGAGGTCCTGGCGCACCATCCGTCGGGCGCCTCGCTGACGGGTGACCGCGGCGAGTCCGTGACGGCGATGTCGGAGGCGCTGGTCCGGTTCATCGCCTCCCGCACCGATCTGGAGGGCATTCTCGGCATCGGCGGCTCGGGCGGCACGGCCCTCATCGCGCCCGCCCTCCGGGGTCTGCCGGTCGGTGTCCCGAAGGTGCTGGTGTCGACCGTGGCGTCCGGCAACGTGGCGCCCTATGTCGGCCCGACCGACATCTCCATGGTGTACTCCGTCACCGACATCGCCGGGCTCAACCGCATCTCCCGGAAGGTTCTCGCGAACGCCGCCTTCTCCCTCCTCGGGATGGTCTCCCACCAGCTTGCGGAGGAGGCGGACGAGAAGCCGGCCCTCGGGCTGACGATGTTCGGGGTGACGACACCCTGCGTCCAGGCGATCGTCTCGGCCCTGTCGTCGGAGTACGACTGCCTCGTGTTCCATGCCACGGGAACCGGGGGGCAGTCCTTCGAGAAGCTGGTCGATTCGCGGCTGGTGAGGGCCGGCCTCGACATCACCACGACCGAGGTCTGCGACCTCCTGGTGGGCGGCGTGTTCCCCGCCACCGAGGACCGCTTCGGCGCCTTCGAGCGCACCGGCCTGCCCTGGATCGGATCCGTGGGGGCCATGGACATGGTCAATTTCGGCGCGCGGGACACCGTCCCGGACCGCTTCAGGGACCGGAAGTTCCACGTCCACAATGCCCATGTCACGCTGATGCGGACGACCGCGTCCGAGAACGCGCGCTTCGGCGAATGGATCGGTGAACGCCTCAACCGCTGTTCCGGACCGGTTCACCTCAGGCTGCCGGAGCGCGGGGTGTCGGCCCTGGACATCGCCGGCGGCCCGTTCTTCGACCCGGAAGCGGATGAGGCCCTGTTCGCGGCCCTCGAGCGGACGATCCGGGCGACCGCCACCCGCAGCATCGAACGCCTGCCGCTTCACATCAACGACCCGGAGTTCGCGCAGGCCATGATCCGTACCCTAAAGGACGCTGACGCCAATGCCTGACCCGTCGCCTGCCCATCTCGACCGTGACGCGATCCTCGAGCGCTTCCGCGGGATGATCCGTCGCGGTGAGCCCATCATCGGCGGTGGCGCCGGCACCGGCATCTCCGCCAAGAGCGAGGAGGCGGGCGGCATCGACCTCATCATCATTTACAATTCAGGGCGCTACCGGATGGCCGGACGCGGTTCGCTCGCCGGCCTCCTGGCCTATGGCAATGCCAACGAGATCGTCGTCGAGATGGGGCAGGAGGTGCTGCCGGTGGTCCGCCGGACCCCTGTGATCGCCGGCGTCAACGGCACCGATCCCTTCGTCCGGATGGACCTGTTCCTGCGGCAGCTGAAGTCCGCGGGCTTCTCCGGGGTCCAGAACTTTCCGACGGTCGGGCTGATCGACGGGGTGTTCCGCCAGAACCTCGAGGAAACCGGCATGAGCTTCGCGCAGGAGGTGGAGATGGTCGGGCTCGCGCATCGCCTGGGCCTGCTTACCACGCCCTATGTCTTTTCCCCGGATGACGCCCGGGCCATGACCGCGGCGGGCGCCGACATCATCGTGTGTCACATGGGCCTGACGACGGGCGGTGCCATCGGCGCGCGGACGGGCAAGACCCTCTCCGAGTGCGTCGACGCCATCGACGAACTGGCGGCGGCGGCGAGGGCCGTCAGGAGCGACGTCATCGTGCTCTGCCACGGAGGACCCATTTCAAACCCCGAGGATGCGGGCTACATTCTCGAGCGCTGCCGCGAGGTGCACGGCTTCTACGGCGCGAGCAGCATGGAGCGGCTTCCCACCGAGGTCGCCATCGCGGAGCAGACGAGGTCGTTCAAGATGCTGCGCGTCGCCAAGGCGCAGGTGCAGTGACCGGGGAGCAATGGCCGAGGGGATCGCCCGGACCGAGGACGGCAGGAACGTCGTCGAGGTCCTGAGACGGTCGCTGCGACGTCCGAACACCACGTTGGTCGGCGCCGCGATCGGAACCGGAATGGCGGCGCAGGCGGCGACGCGGGGCGGCGCCGATCTCCTTCTCGCCCTCAATGCCGGCCGCATCCGCAGCATGGGCGCGCCGTCGATCCTGTCGTTGCTCGCCCTGCGCGAGAGCAATCGGTTCGTGATGGACTTCGCGCGATCCGAGATTCTCCCCAATACCACCGCACCGGTCTTTTTCGGCGCCGCGGCGTTCGATCCCAGGCAGCGGCTCGAGGACATCGTCCAGTCGATCGTCTCGGCCCGTTTCCACGGTGTCGTCAACTTCCCGACGGCGGTGTTCCTCGATGGCCGCTTTCGGCTCGCGGTCGAAGCGGCAGGCGTCGGGTTCGCCCGGGAAGTCGAAATGCTCGCCCTCTCGAGGGAGGCCGGACTCGCGACACTCGCCTATGTCCACGACGCCGTCGAAGCGGAGGCCATGGCGCGGGCCCGGGTGGACATCATCAACCTCAACCTGGGCTGGAACGTCGGCGGCGAGAGCGGCGTGAAGACCGCCCTGACCCTCGACCAGGCAGCCGAGGCCGCCCGCACTGTCTTCGCCAAGATCAGGCGCCTCCATCCGGAATGCCTGTGCCTCCTGGAGGGCGGCCCGATCGTCAGCCCCGAGGAGATGTACATCGTCTGCCGGTCGTCCAAGGCGGACGGCTATGTCGGCGGTTCGACCATCGACCGGGTGCCGTCGGAAAGCTCGATCGAGGGCGTGACCTCGGCGTTCAAGGCGGTGCGCGTCCTCAAGCGCAAGATCGACGAGCTCGAAAGGAAGCTCGAGCGTGTCCAGCGCCGCTTTTCGATCGTCGGCCGCTCCGATGCCATGGTGCGCGCCAAGCAGTCGATCGAACGGCTTGCGCGATCCTCGACGCCCCTCCTGATCGTCGGTGAGAAGGGAACCGGCAAACGCCTGTTCGCCCATGCCCTGCATGAGGCCGCGCGCAAGCGGCGATCCTTCTTCGTCGAGCCTGCATCCATCGATCCGGACGGAGCCCAGCTCTTCGGAACGGCGGCCGCCGACGGCAGGAAGCGGCTGGTCGGTCATCTCGAGGCGCACCCGAGCGCCACCATCCTGGTCGCCGGCGTCGACCGGTTCACGCTCGCGGCCCAGGCCCGCCTGCTGGAACTGTTCGAGACGGGATCCTATGCGAATATCGGCCACGAGCGGCGTCTGGAGTTCGGCGGCAGGCTGATCTTCACCCTCGCGACCGATGCGATGCGGGTGCAGACTGCGCTGCCCGACGCGCCGCTGCTCGGCCACCTCCACCCCACGCACGTCGCCCTGCCGCCGCTGCGGGATCGGTTCGAAGACCTGCCCGCCCTGGCGGAACACTTCATCCGCAAACTGGTCGGCGAGGACGGCCGGCCCCCGGAGATCGACCACTCGGCCTATCGCATCCTCCTTTCCCATTCCTGGCCCGGAAACGTCCGCGAGCTCAGGGTCGTCCTCGAGGCGGCGTTCACCCGCTGTGACGGCAATGTGATCCTTGGCCGGGACCTCCCCCCTCTGGAGACCGAAGCCTCGGAGAAGCGGCCGACGCTCGACGAGCGCGAATGGATCCTCGACGCCTTGCGCCGCCACCGCTTCCGCAAGGGAGAAACGGCCCGCTATCTGCGCATCTCGCGGAAGACCCTCTACAACAAGATGCGCCAATACGGGCTGCCGCTCCAGCAGCGCCACGCCTGAGCCGCATAGCGCCCCCCGCGGCCGGGGATGCGCTGCCGCGGCGGGGATCTGCCGATGCCGCCGCCGGGCTGCCCGGCCGCCGGCAGGGCAGCGGCGCGGGGGCAGGGGGGTGCGACCCGGGAGCCGCACCCGTTCGGTTCCTCGGGAGGGGCCGAACTACTCGCCGGGCCCCTTGCAGGCGATGATCTGGTCCTTGCTGTAGGTCGTCCAGTCCGGGATCGAGATGCTCACCGGCCAGTCCGGATCGAGCGCGGGATCGGCGGCGGCCGCGAGCTGGGCCCTGCCTTCCGCGGTGGCGTTCTCCCACAGCTCGGGCTGCACGTGGACGGTGTTCGACGCCGGCTGTTCGCCGGCGAGCAGCCGGAGGGCGAGGGTAACGCCCGCGCCACCGATCGATCCGGGATTCGTCACCGCCGCGCCGGTCAGGCCCTCGACGGTGTTGAGCTGCCGGACGAACCCGCCCGTATCGGCCCCGACCACCGGCACGAGCGGCAGGTCGGACTCGAGGAGGGCATCGACGATCACGATGTCCGTGCCCGACGTCCAGATGCCGTCGAACGGCAGGCCTGTGGCGATGTAGTCGAGAAGCTGCTGCTTGCCCTGGTCCTGCTGCCACCCGGTGAAGACCTCGTGCACCACGCGGATGTCCGGGTGCTCGGCGAGGGCGCGTTTGAAGCCCTTGTCGCGGTCGTTGTCGGCGGACGCACCGGCGGCCCCGCGCATGTAGACGACGTCGCCCTTGCCGCCGAGCTGCTCGAACAGCCACCTGGCGCCGACATAGGCGTATTCCTCCTGGTTGTTCGAGATGATGTAGGCCGAAGGCTCGGTCACCGCCTGGTCGACCACGACCACGACGATCCCCGCATCGGTCGCCTCCCTGATCGCCGGGTTGACGCCGGACGGGTCGGAGGGGTTGACGATGATCGCGTCGACCCCGGCGCTCACCAGGTTGCGGATGTCCTCGAGCTGGCCGGCCGCGTCGGTGTTCCGGTGCGAGATGTTGAGCGAGGCGACCTCGCCCGAGGCGAGGGCCTGCGCCTTGATCGCGCAGATCATCTCCTCGCGCCAGCCGTTGCCCTGGCCGGTGTTCGAGACGCCGATGGTGTAGGACCCCTCGGCCACGGCGCCGCCCTGGGCCGCGATCAGGATGGCGGCGGCCGTGGCGAACGGCAGGAGCGCCAGGTACCTTGTGTTGTTCATTGCTTCCTCCACATGGTGTTCTTGGTTCGCGTTCGGGGTCGGCCCGCGCACGATCAACGCCCGTCTTGGCCGCCGCTCGGCACCGGGACGCCGGCAGCTGCATCGTGAGGATGCCCGTGCGCCAGCGGCCGATCCACATTCCCTCGGGTCGCGTCAGGGTAAGTTTGGGTAAGCCGGCGGTGCGGCGGAGCGAACGTTAAAGTTCGTCCGTTGACATCGCTTCCCCTCCAAACGGAATGTGCGACAGGCGATGCGGCGGAGACTGCATCGCCTGCGGTGCAGGGGCAATACGGGCGCTCGGCGGCAGTACGGAATCGTGCCGCACGGCGACACCTGGGCGACGACTGCGAGAGCGAGGGAAAGACGCGTCTATCGGCGTGGCAGGTTCTTCACGGACGCGCCCCGCGCGGCAGACCCGTGCCTGCCCGAAGCCCGCCCGGGCCGATGCGCCTGCACCGAAGGGATGGGACAGGCTCAACGGAGGAAGCGTTCAATGTCTGCAAGAATGCAATGGGCCGTGACGGCGGCCGTCATGGGATTGGCGCTCGGCGCCAACGTCGCCGCCCGCGCCGAAGGTGTCACGCTGACCGTCTGGCACAACACCCAGGACACCCCGGGCATCCTCGGGCTCTACGAGGCCTATGAGAAGGCGTCCGGCAACAGGATCGAGCTCATCGGCATTCCGGCCGACGATTTCCAGGCGACCACGCTCACGCGGTGGGCGTCCGGCGACCGGCCGGATGTTCTCGAGTACTTCCCGAACCTCGCGAACCTCGATCGGCTCAATCCGTCCCTGAACCTCATCGACCTGAGCGACGAGGATTTCGTCGCGCGATCGGCCATCTACGAACTCGGCGGTCGCGCTTCGGACGGCAGGGTCTATGCGGCGATCACCACCTTCCCGGAGACCTGGGGCCTCTACTACAACAAGAAGGTCCTTGCCGATCACGGCCTGACGCCGGCCACGACATTCGCCGAAGTTCTGGCGCAGTGCCCCGTCCTCTCCGAGGCGGGAATCGCGACCCTGCACCAGGCGGGCGGGTCGGTCTGGCCCGTCTATGCGGTGCCGCTCGTCTATGCGAGCGCCGTCGCCGAGCCGGGCTGGGTGGCCGAGGTGGTGGACCGGAAGGCGCGATTCGACGACCCGGACTCGCCCTGGGTGCTCGCCATGCAGGCGTGGATCGATATGCGGGATGCGGGTTGCTACAACAGCGACATGACGACGGCGACCTTCGAGCAGTCCGCCAGGGCGGTCTACAATGGCGAGGCCGCCTACCAGATGATCCACTCCAACATCGCTGCCGTCTATCTCGACCTGGCCGGGGGCGACGCCGCCGCGCTCGACGAGACCGTCGGCTTCGTCGGCGTCGGCGCCAAGGAGCCGGCCACGGTCATGAATGCCGGCCCCATCGGCAGCTTCATGGTGCCGAAGACGGGCGATGCGGCGAGGGAGGCTGCGGCGCTCGACTTCATCCGCTTCGTCACCGGTGCCGGCTACGAGGACTACATCCAGGCTTCGGGCACCTTCCCGATCCAGGACGGCGTGGCCGATCCCGCCAACACGTCGCAGCTTCTCCGGGACATCAAGGCCGCCTACGACAACGGTCCCCGCGTCATCCTGATCAACCAGAACGTTCCGGGCGGCGACGGGAGCGGACTGCAGGTGGTCAGCGAGCTGTCTGTCGGACAGCTGACCCCGATGGAGGCCGCCGCGCAGCTGCAGCAGGGGGTCGCGGCCGCCGCCCAGGCGCAGGGTCTGCCGGGCTGGTAGGTGCGGAAGGGTGACGTGGACGCGCCCGTTCGCGAGGGCATCGGCGTGACGGGCACCACGCCACCCTTAACGACGCCGCAGGTCGGTGCTCCCGCCGCCCTGCGGCGCTCGCGGCGCGAACTCAGGCCGACCAGCGCCTGGTTCGCCCTCCCGGCACTGCTCTTCGTGGGCGTGTTCTTCGTCGTACCCCTTGTTCTCAACCTGCCGCTCGCCTTCTCGAGCTGGACGACCTATCGCGCCGAAGTCGTCTGGAACGGGCTCTCGAACTTCGCCCTGCTGCACGGGCAGGGCTACCTGATCAATGCGATCTGGGTCACCCTCGCCTACGCCGTCGTCGCCATGGCGGTGCAGAACGTCGTCAGCCTGAGCCTCGCCTATGCTCTGCGCGAGCCGACCTGGCTCAACATCTTCTTCCGCTCGCTCTTCTTCCTGCCCGTCCTCATCTCGCCGCTCGCCGCAGGTTATGTCTGGCGCGGCATCCTCGATCCGGCCGGACCGCTGAACGGATTCATCTCCGCCTTCTGGCCGGGCTTCGGCTTCGCCTGGCTCGGCGACGTCTCGACGGCCCTGCCCGCCGTGGCTTTCGTCGATGCCTGGAAGTGGATCGGGCTGACGACGCTGGTCTACATCGCCGGCATCAACGCCGTGCCGCGGGACATCATCGAGGCGGCCCACGTCGATGGCGCCAATGGCTGGCAGACCTTCTGGCGGATCATCTTTCCGATGCTCGCCCCGGCATTCACCTTCAACATCGTGGTGACGCTGATCGGCGCATTCTCCGCCTTCGATGTCATCCAGGCGACGACCGGCGGCGGTCCCGGCGCCGCCACGCGCTCGATCAACGTGCTTCTCCGGATGCAGTGGGGCCTGGGCAATTTCGGCGCCGGCAGCGCCCTCGGGCTGATCATCACCATCATGGTGATCGCGGCCGCCGTGCCCCTCGTCGCCTGGCTCCGCGGCAGGGAGGTTCGCGCATGAGCCGCGACCGGCGCTGGACCATCGCGCGCTATGCCGGACTGACGCTGTTCGCCATCCCCTGGGTCGTGGTCCCCATCTGGATGGTTCTCGTCAACTCGTTCAAGATGCCGGGCGAGGCCGCCGACCTGACGCTGCGACTGCCGATAGTCTGGGCGATCGCCGAGAATTACGGGGCGGTGCTGGTGCAGGGCAACTACCTGCGAGCCCTCGGCAACAGTCTCCTGGTGAGCACGGTGACGATCGTCGCGGTCCTCCTGGTCGGCGCAGCGGCCGCATGGGGGTTCGGACGAAGCCGGTCGCGGGCGATGCAGCTGGCCTACTACGTGGTCGCCCTTTCGATCCTGGTGCCACCGACCCTGATCCCCACGATCTACCTGCTTCGCTACCTCCACATCGAGGGCACGACGCTCGCCTACATCCTGGTGCTCATCGGCACGCGCATGGGAATCGTCGTGTTTCTCGCCACCGGCTTCGTGCGCGCCCTGCCGCCGGACATAGAGGATGCTGCCTTCATCGACGGGGCAAGCCGGTTCCAGATCTTCTTCCTCATCATGCTGCCGCTGCTCGCGCCCGTTCTGTTCGTCGGGGGCATCATCCTCGTCATCACCATCTGGGGCGACTTCTTCTTCGCCACCTTCCTGCTGCCGGGCAGCCAGCGCGCCACGTTGCCGCTCGCGCTCTACGCCTTCGCCACCAGCTCGGTGCAGAGCTTCCGGTGGAACCTCGTGTTCGCCCACGTGGTCCTGTCTTCCCTGCCGCTGATCATCGCCTACGTCTTCCTGCAGCGGCGGATCGTCGGGGGGCTCACCGAAGGCGCGCTCAAGGGGTAGCCTCGATGTGTCGAAGCTGGCGGCACGGGCGGCAAGCGCCGGGGAGCGTGGCCGGCGGCGCGCTTGGGGGAACCATCCATGGGCAAGGGTGACGACGGATCGCGCGGCAAGGACAGGCGACGGAAGGAGTCCGCGAGCGGTGACGGACGCGATGCCCCGGGCGGCACCCATCCGCGCGCCGGGCGGGCCGACGGAACGCCGACGACACGGCTGAAGGATATAGCCGAGGTCGCCGGGGTGTCGCTGCAGACCGTCTCCCACGTGATGAACAACAACGGCTCGGTGAGCGCGGAGGTCCGCGCCCGGATACGCGAGATCGGCGACCGCATGGGCTACCGCCCCAACCGCTCCGCCAAGGCGATGCGCACCGGCCGCAGCCAGACGCTGGGGCTCGTGATCTCCGATCTGGGAAATCCTTTCTACGCCGAGTTCGCCCGCGCGGTGGAGCGGGCCGCCGCGGCCGCGCGATACGCGGTGCTGCTGGTCGACGCCCAGGCATCGGCCGCCGGCAAGGCCGCCGCTGGGGAGATCGCCGAGCGCATCGCCGAACTGACGAGCCACCCCGTCGATGGCGTGATCAGCACCGTGCGATATCCCTCGGTGCTCAGGCTCGACATTCCCGTGGTGTTTCTGGGCAACCCGGTTCGCGGGCGCGATTCGGTGACGTCGGATGACCGGCGCGGCGGCAGGGCCCTCGCCGAGCACCTGCTGGCCCTCGGCCACCGCCGCTTCGGCCTCGTCACCAGCCCGCTCCCCGGTGGCATCCCCATCCGTCGCGGCGCCCTGATCGAGCGCCTCCGCGGCGCGGCCAGAATCGTGTGGGAGTACCAGACGCCACCGACCGAAAACGTGGCACCCGACATCGCCGCACTCCTGCAGCGCCGTGATGTGACGGTCATCGTGTGCAGCAACGACATCGTGGCGATCAGTGTCCAGCGCGCCTTACGCAACCTAGGGATCCGGGTCCCGGACGACGTTTCGGTTGCCGGCTACGACGACGTTCCGTGGGCGGCGATCGTCACGCCGGCGCTTACGACGATGAAGCTGCCGCTCGCCGAGATGGGGCGGGCCACGGTTCGGTTCATCCTCGACCGCCTGCAGGATCCGGCGCGCCGCTCGCGCCGCCTCAGCCTTCCGGTTACCCTCGTCGAGCGCGAGTCGGTCGCGAGGGCGCGGTCGTCGCCTCCGCATCCGGGCTAAAGGCGGCGTTGCCGGGACAAATGGGCGCTTCGGTCCCCGAATGGCCGGATCTCCACGGCGCTGCCCGCCAAGATGCGACGCCCCGTGCAGGCATCGCGACCGGGACACCGCAAGCGAGGCTCCTGCCATCGGCGACCTTACCGCAGCTGGATTTCCCGACTAGAATCGGTTTGCCGGGCGCCACGACGCCGGGCAACGACAACCGCAACGGGCGGCGGCCGGGCACGGTCATGGCGGGCCAGGGGGGCTGGATGAATACACCTCACGAGAGGGCAGGGGGCGAGCACTTGCCTTCCCTGCGGGAGGTGTCGGTCGTCGTTCCGGTGTTCCGCGCTGCGGGGACACTCGCCCCGCTGTGCGTGCGACTCGCGGCAGCGCTCCGCCCGCTGGTCGGAGAGCGCTACGAGATCATCCTCGTGGAAGACGGGGGCGGCGACGGCTCGTGGGCGGAGATCGAGCATCTTGCCCGCAGCCACGCGGAGGTCAGGGGGTTCCGGCTTTCGCGCAACTACGGCCAGCACAACGCGCTGCTTTGTGGCATCAGGGCGGCCCGCGGCGACGTGATCGTAACCATCGACGACGACCTCCAGAATCCGCCCGAAGAGATCGGCCGGCTGCTCGCTGAACTCGAGCGCGGCCACGACGTCGTCTACGGCTACGCCGCCGAGCAGGCGCACGGCCTGTGGCGGGGGCTCGCCTCGCGCGTCACCAAGCGGGTGCTTCAGCGTGCGATGGGCGTCGCCTCGGCGAGCAAGGTGAGTGCCTTCCGCGTCTTCCGCAGCGACCTGCGGCTTGCCTTTGCCGACTACCGCAGCCCGGCGGTCAATGTCGACGTCCTCCTCACCTGGGCCACGACGCGCTTCGGCGCTGTCGAAGTCCGTCACGACCAGCGGACGGCCGGCGTCTCGGGATACGGACCGGGCAAGCTCGTCGCCCACGCGATCAACATGGTGACGGGGTTCTCGACCCTGCCCCTCCAGGTCGCGAGCCTGCTCGGGCTCATCGCCAGCCTGTTCGGCTTCGCGGTCTTCGCCTTCGTTCTCGTCAGCTACTTCTGGTCCGGCATCCCCGTGCCCGGCTTCGCCTTTCTCGCCTCGATCATCGCGATCTTTTCCGGCGTTCAGCTCTTTACCCTCGGCGTCTTCGGCGAGTACCTGGCGCGGATGCATTTCCGCATCATGGACCGCCCCGCCTATGTGCTCGCCGAGAAGACCGACGCGCGGTCGGACTCCGATGCGGTCGAGAAATGAACGGTCTTGCGGGCAGCCTCGACGGTGCTTCACTCCGGCTCGGCTGGCACGAGACACCGTGGGACAGTGCGCTGCTCGGCTTCCCAGCGCTGAACATCGCCACGATCGCGGTCATCGGGCAGGCCGCCGCTGCCGAGTTCGCCGCCTTCGAGCGTGCCCGCGCGGCCTGCGGCAGCCGCTTCGTGGCCTGCCGCCTGGCCGCCGACCGGCATGCCGAATCGATGCTGCTCGAATCCGCCGGCTTCCGCTTCATCGAGATGGTGTGCCAGCCCGTCCTCGCCGATATCGAACGCGCGGCCCTGGCTCCCCATGAGCCGCTCGATGTCGCGCCGTGCACCGCCGACGATCTCCCCGCGATCGAGGCGATGGCCGGCACGGCCTTCGGCCACGAGCGCTTCCACGTGGATCCGCGCCTGCCTGCGGGCATCGGCGACGCCCGCTACCGGAACTGGGTGCGGAACAGCCTGACGCACCCCCGCCAGCGGATCCATGTGCTTCGCGATGACGGCATGCCCGTCGCCTTTTTCGTCACCGAGGCGCTCGACGACGGCACCTGCTACTGGCATCTCAACGCCGTCGCGCCCGCGGCCCGCGGCCGCGGCATCGGTCGCCGTGCGTGGCTCACGATGATCGAGAGCGCTGCGTGCAGCGGCGCAACGCGGGTGCGGAGCAGCATCGTGATGCGCAACCTCCGCGTCCTGAACCTCTATGCGAGCCTCGGCTTCCGCTTCGAAGCCCCGTCCATGACCTTCCATTGGGTCGCCTGACGATGCGCAGGGCCTTCCTTCCGCCGGGCGGCCGGGTGCTCCGGAATGGCGTCGCGTCGCCCGCCGGGGGAACTTGGAGATGAGCGATTCCGCCGGCGAGCGCTACTACGATGCCGGTACCTTCGCGGAGCTCGCTGCCGTGGAGGCGACGCACTGGTGGTTCCGCTCGCGCAATCGTCTGATCATCTGGGTGCTCCGCGGCTGCAGGACGACGTTCGGCAGGCTGCTGGAGATCGGCTGCGGCACCGGCTACGTGCTCTCCGGCGTGGCGGCGGCCTTCCCGCAGGCCGAGCTGCACGCGTCGGAGTATTTCGAGGAAGGACTGCGTTTCGCGCGCGAACGCGTGCCCTATGCCCGTTTGCGCCAGCTCGACGCAACCACGATGGAGGATGTCGACCGCTATGACGTGATTCTCGCGTGCGACGTCCTCGAGCATATCGGCGCCGACGAACTGGTCCTCCGCAACATCGCTCGCGCCCTGCGTCCCGGCGGCGTCGTCCTGATCACCGTCCCGCAACACGCCTGGCTCTGGTCGCCGATCGATGCGCAGGCCCGCCACGTCCGCCGCTACAGCCGGGTCGATCTGCTCGCAAAGCTCGACCGTGCCGGGCTGCGGCCCGTGCTGGTGACGTCCTTCGTCACCCTCCTCCTGCCGCTCATGTCTGTCGCGCGGCTGACGCGTCGGCGCGGGCCGGTCGATGCGATGGCGGAGTTCCGCACCCCGCGGTGGCTGAATGCCGCCCTCGAGGGCGTGATGACGCTCGAGCGGGGCCTGATCCGCGCAGGCCTCCGCATGCCGGCGGGCGGCTCGCTGCTCGTGCTGGGAGAGAAGACGTGACACCAATCCCGTTCAACCGGCCGTACATGACCGGCCGCGAGATCGGATACATCGCCGAGGCGCATGCACTCGGCCACCTCTCGGGCGATGGTGCCTTCAGCCGGCGCTGCGCCCGCTGGCTCGAACGGCAGGCCGGCGCGGCGCGCGCGCTCCTCGTCCATTCCGCCACGGCCGCGCTGGAGATGGCGGCGATCCTCGCCGAACTGCAGCCCGGCGACGAAGTGATCATGCCGTCCTTCACGTTCGTGTCGACGGCGAACGCCGTCGTGCTGCGGGGCGCCGTCCCGGTCTTCGTCGATATCCGCAGCGACACGCTCAATCTCGACGAGCGGCTCATCGAGGCTGCGATCACGCCCCGCACGCGGGGAATCGTCGCCGTCCACTATGGCGGCGTCGCCTGCGAGATGGATGCCATCATGGCCATCGCCGCGCGGCACGGACTGACCGTGATCGAGGATGCGGCGCAGGGGCAGGCCGCCACCTATCGCGGGCGACCGCTCGGCGGCATCGCGCCGCTTGCCGCATACTCCTTCCACGAGACGAAGAACGTCATCGCCGGGGAGGGCGGCGCGCTTCTCGTCAACGACGCGGCGTTGGTCGAGCGCGCCGAGACCATCGGCACCAAGGGCACCAACCGGAATGCGTTTCTCCGCGGCGAGGTCGACAAGTACACGTGGGTCGACATCGGCTCCTCCTTCCATCCCGGCGAAGTGGTGGCCGCCTTCCTGTGGGCACAGATGGAGGAAGCCGACGCGATCACGGCACGGCGGCTCGCCATCTGGAACGGCTATCACGCCGCCTTCGCCGCGGCCGAGGCGGCAGGGCGTTTCCGACGCCCCGTCGTGCCGGCGCATTGCCGGCACAATGCCCACCTCTACTACCTGCTGCTGCCGAGCGCGGAAGACCGGTTCCGCTTCATCGAACGGATGCGCGAGCACGGCATCCATTGCGTCTTCCACTACGTACCGCTCCACGACGCGCCCGCCGGGCGGCGCTACGGCCGCGCTCACGGCCATCTCGCCGTCACCACCGACATCGCCGCCCGCCTCGTCAGGCTTCCGCTGTGGCTCGGCCTCGAACCTTACCAGGAGCGCGTGATCGAGCGGGTGGTGTCGGAGACGGCACGGTGACCGCGCTCGATGATCGGCGGAAGGCTGCCGCCCTCGGGGTGCTCTTCCTTCTCGTCGCCATCGCCGTCGGCGTCTTCAGTCTCCGACCCTATGTCGGCGGCGCCCCCTTCATAGGCCACGCCGATCAGGCCAACACGGCGAATCTCGCCCAGAACATCGCCGCCGGGCGGGGCGCCGTGGTCGACACGGTGTGGCTCCATACGGCGGGCGGACTGCCGGGCGATGCGGTCACTCATCCCGAGCCCTATTGGTCGGTGTCGGTCGCCGGGATCGTCGCCGCCTCCTTCCTGCTGCTCGGGCCGGGGCGGCTCGCGCTCGCCCTGCCCGCACTCCTCGCCCTTCTCGCCTCCACCGGGCTTGTGGGCTACTGGGCATGGATCGCGACGCGGCGTTTCTGGCCGACCGCGATGGTGATCATCGGCACCGCCTTTTCGCCGATCCTGTTGAGGGGCGTGGGCGGACTCAGCGACAACTACCTCGTCGCCGCGATCTTCGCCTGCATCACCGCGCTCGTGCGCGGCCTCACGTCGGGAAGCCGCACCTGGCTTCTCGCCAGCGGCCTGCTGTTCGGGGTAGCCGTCACGTTCAAGCCGTCCGCCCTGCTGCTCCTCGGGCTGTGGCCGTTCTATGGGATCCTGGCCCGGCGCTGGCGCCTCCATCGCGAGTTCGGGGTGTTTCTGCTCGGTGCCCTGGCGCCGCTGGCCGCCTACGCGCTCTACAATCATTCCGCCTACGGGACGCCGATGGCCGGGGGCACCGAACTGGTCCTCGCCGCGGCCGACATCCGGCATGAACTGATGGAGCATGAGGGTGCGCTGTGGATGGATGCCCACAACCGGGCCTTCTACGATCCCGCCTTCGACATGTCCCGGGTGTCGATCGGCGGAGGCGAACGGCTGGCGATGGCCGGCGACCGGTTCCTGGGGTTCATCCGGGAGGGACTCTGGAAGGAGCGGCTGATGCCCTGGTGGTACCAGCTGATGGCGCTCGCCGGCACGGTGCTCGTCTTCCGGCGCTGGTGGCTCCGTCCGCAGGGCGTCGCGCCGACCGCCGCGGAGCTCTACCCGGCGTTCGGCGTGGCGATGCTCATCGCGGGCCTCGTGCTCGCCTCGCGGCTTCATTTCGAGGCGCGCTACTGGGCCTTCATGCCGCCTCTCGCGCTGCTGCTGGGAGCGGTTGCGCTGCGGACATGGGTCGGCGCGATCGTTGCCGTGGTCGTCGCCGGGCTCGCCCTCCACCAGGGCGTCAACTGGTACGCGAGCTTCAAGTGGCGCACGACGCCGGAGGCCTATGCCCGCGTCGTCGAGATGCTGCCGTCCGGCACCGTCGTCTATAGCGCCAACCCGTGGCAGTTCGCGTTTCACACGCGCCTGCCGGCGGTGATGACGCCCTACACCGACGATCCCTACGTGCTGCGGAGGACCGCCCGGCGCTACAACGTCGAGTATCTGGTGACGATTGGTGAGGACAGCCGCCATCCGGCCTTCAAGCAGCGGCCGCCCGGCGAATGGTCCGACATCTACGAGCCGGTGTTCGAGGACGAGCGCCTCGGCATCTGGCGGATACGGCCGGAGTGACGGCCTCCGCCCGGGACGCGGCCCAGGATCCGCGCGTGCGTCATTCGGGCCTCTTCTGGAGCCTCCTCCTGGCGGCGGCGTCCGCCCTGGCCTTCGGCGGCCTCACGGCCGTGCTCGTCCTCACGCCGGACGGTCCGATCCACGAGTACGATGCGCATATCGACTTCGCGATGCGCTCCTTCCTCGACGGCGAGACCAAGACGCCGCACTTCCTCTACCAGTGGCTCACCGTCGCGCACCACGTCCTGCTGACGCCATTGGACCTGAGCCAGGCAGTCATCGCCGGCAGGAATGAGCCGATCCGCACCGACTGGGCGATCGCCGGGCTTGTGGCGATCACCGAGGTCTATGTCGCCCTGTCTCTATCGCTGGCGTGGTGGCTTGCGGCCGGCTTTCGCCGGCGCTCCGGCTACGATGGGCCGGCCGGCTACATCCTCGCCTTCTGCCTCGGCATCGCCGCGCCGGTCTTCGTGCTCGCCCCGTTCGATGACCGATACTATCTCGGCTACATCCCGCCCTCGACCATCTACATCATCCCGACGCAGGTGCTCCTCAAGCTCACCACGTTCTGGATGTTCGCGCTTGCGGTCTACGCATTCCGCGATCGGGTCGGTCTCGCGCGCGCCGGTCTCATCTGCGTCGCTGCCGTTCTCTCGGCGTTGTCCAAACCGAACGGCGTCATGGTGCTCCTGCCCGCTCTCTGGATCCTGGCGATCTGGAGGTGGCGGGACGGGGAGCGCGTGAACCCGGCCGTCCTGGCGGCCGTGACTGCGACATGCGCGGCGGTCCTCCTCTGGCAGTACCACTTCAAGTTCGTCGACCCGACGACGCCGATCTACCGGAGCAGCATCATCCTGACCCGGCCGTTCGACTTCTATCGGCACTATTCCGACTATGTACCCATCAAGCTGCTGGTTTCGCTCCTCTTTCCGCTCTATGTCCTTCTCGCCTATCGGCAGGATGCGTGCCGCGACTTCCATGTACGGCTCGCCGCGGTCGCGTTCCTCGCGGGCCTGCTCATGGCGGCCTTCCTCGCCGAGTCCGGCGGCGCGCGCTACTCCGGCAATTTCACCTGGAGCGCCCAGATCGGCTGCTTCCTGCTCTTCGTCGCCACCACGGCGTTCTTCTTCGGGACGGCCGTCCTGGGACAGAAGCGCTGGACCCCCGCAGCCCGGCTCGGGATCGCGATCTTCGGGCTGCATGTCGGCGCCGGCCTCGTCTTCTATGTGCGCTCCTTCACGCACCCCTTCACTTGAAGGCGGCGGCCCGAAACGACGGACCCTCGCGCGGGCTTCACGCTCGAGGATGCTGCGGGTTCTTCCTGCGCCACGCCAGCACCCGCGTCGGACGCTAGCCTCCGCCCAGCCGCCGCCACAGGCCGCGGAAGAACGCGGCGATGCCCGACGCCGTCCGCGGGTTGGCCTGGCGGTGCGGCTCGGCGTGCGGCGCGAGATCGTCCGCGATTGCCCGCGGGGAGCGGAGACCCGTCCAGGATTCGGGATCGGTGATGATGCGCATGGGGCGTTCCGGAGCAAGATGTGGCGCATCCCTAGCGCCCGGTCATGGCCGTCGCATGACGGAACAATGGCGGATGTGAACGCCGTCACAGCGGTCTCGCGCCGTTGGTCGGGGATCGCACAATGGGCCTTCCGCAATCCCGCCGGAGTGCCATATTGATGCGGCAGCGAACCGAAGGGGAAGTGCCATGGCCGAAGCCGCCGCCGATACCAGCGTCGTCAGGACGCCGCTCCAGTATCTCGACAAGGCGATGAACAGCCTGCGTGACCTTGGCCTGGTCAAGGAAGGCGGCCCGCAGGAGATGCCGATCACCGGGCTTCTCGAGAAGATCACCGAACTCTCGCCCGACAAGATCGCCGTCATCTCGCGGACGCTCGGCCAGATGTCGGTGTTCAACGAGGTGGTGCGCGAGCAGATCTCCGAAATGTCGATCGGCCAGCGCTACGAGGAGATCACCCGCCAGTTCAACTCGATCCGCGACGATGCCAAGGCGATGGTCGACCAGATCGCCGATGGCAAGATCGACGTGTGGGAGCGGGCGACGAACGCCTGGATGAAGATCTCGCGCGGCGACATCGCAGCGCGCTTCGACAAGATCCGCGACACCTATGTCTCGGTCGCAAGGGACACCAAAGACAACATCCAGCGGGAGCACATCATCCTCGAGGCCTACATGGATTTCCGCGGCGCGCTGAAGCAGGCCGAGGTCAGCGCGCTCGAGGTCCTGAAGGTCGCCGAGGGCCGGCTCGATGCCGCCAAGGCCGAGCTCGCCGCGGCCGGCGACGCGGTCAAGGACTATGCCGGCGACGATCCGGCGGCGCGGGCGCGGCTCGAACTGTTCCGCGACGAGAAGCTCCGCGCCATGCAGGCCGAGGACGGGCGATACCAGGTGGCCAAGGACCTCGCCGACAACCTCACCATCGGCTACAACACGTCCGAGGTGATCATGGCGCGGCTCACCCAGACGACGAGCGCCAAGGAACGCGTCTACCAGCAGGCGGTGTCCTTCTTCACCACCAACGAGTCGGTCCTGACCGCCCTCAAGGCGTCGTTCACCGGCATGTTCGGGCTGCATGAGTCGACCGAAGCGCTCAACCGCATGAAGGAGGGCGTCTCCCAGTCGATCGAAGTGCTCTCCGAGATCGGCGGCAAGATCCAGGAGGAAGCGCTCAAGGCCGGCTACGGGCCGACGATCCGCGCCGACGCGGTGAAGAAACTGGTCGATTCGGTGGTGACCTTCCAGGAGCGGTCGGGCGAGATCATCGCCGAGATGCGGACCCTCGCGACGCGGAACTCGGAGGAGATCCGCGAGGCGGTCGAGGAGGGCAAGAAGCGCATGGCCCGGCTCGCGGCGGAAGGGAACGCACTCCTCGCCAATGGCTGACGCGGCGGTCGCACCGGCGTCCGAGGCGCCGCCGGCCAAGCTCGACGACCTCATGCTGGCGATGGACGTGGTCGACACGCTCCGTCACGAGGAGAGCCTTGTCGAGAAGGAACTGAGCCAGGACCTGCGGGACGCCGCGCTGAAGAAGCGCCTTCGCCAGATCTACGAGAGCCAGGGGCTCGCCGTCACCGATCGGATCCTCGACGAGGGCATCAGGGCCCTCAAGGAGAGCCGCTTCGCCTACACGCCGCCGGCGCCGAGCTTCGCCACGACGATGGCGGGCATCTGGGTCCGCCGCCGCCTCTTCGGCCCGCTCTTCGCGATCGTGGTCGGGCTGCTGGTCGCCTTCATCGGCTGGCAGATCTACACGGCCGGCGAGGCGGCGCGGGTCGCCGAGCAGGCCCGGATCGAGATCACCGAGACGCTGCCGCAGGCGCTTGCCGATGCGGCTGCGGCGGCGCGGGCCGCCGCGAACGACCCCGACGCGATCGCCCGGATCGACGGACTGGTCGCGGAGGGCGAAGCCGCTGCGATCGCGGGCAGTGCCGCCGCCATGCGCCAGGCGATCGAAGCGCTCGACGCGCTCCGCGCCGAGCTCAACCTCACCTACCAGCTCCGGATCGTGTCGCGGCCCGGCGAGGATACCGGCGTGTTCCGCATTCCCGACGTCAACGAGGCGGCGCGGAACTACTACATCATCGTCGAGCCGGTAACCGAATCGGGGACGGTATTGTCCCTGCCTGTCGTCAACCAGGAGGACGGCCGGACCGTCACGGCCTCGAAGTGGGGGGTGCGCGTGCCGGAGGCGACCTACAACGCGGTGCGCGACGACAAGCTCGACGACGGCATCGTCCAGGACAACATCCTCGGCGAAAAGCCGCGCGGCACGCTGAAGATCACCTATCTCATGCCGGTCGAGCCCGGCGTGATCACGGATTGGTAGCGCCATGATCTCGTCCCGGCAGGCGCTGTCGCAGCTCGAGCAGGCGATCCTCGGGGTCCGCCGCGACGAGGACCGCCTGACGGCGATGCTCAAGTCCGCGACCGAGGAGATGGCGCGGCTCCGCGCCCGCCAGGCCGATGCCTACAAGGCGCTGGCGCGCCTGCGCCTCGACGACCTCCAGGCCAACAAGGTCACCGGGGAGCTCGACGCCGCCGAGCGCGATGCGCTCGCCGCGATCGAGAAGGGCAGGGCGGCGCTCGCCGAGATCGCGGCGAAGCGGGCCGCGCTGGTCGAGACTGTCGCGGCCGGCGAGAAGACGCTCGACGAGCACTCCGACCGGCTCGAGAAGGCGATCGACGCCATCGACGCCCTCACCGAGAAGACGAGGGCCCGGCTTGCGGGCGACGCGGTCTGGCTCGCGGCTCGCGACAAGGTCAAGGATACCGAAGCCAAGGCCGCCGCGGCGGCGGAGAAGGCCGACCAGGCGGAGAAGGACCTTGCCGAGAAACGCAAGCCCTACGACGCCGATCCGCTCTTCACCTATCTCTGGCAGCGGGGCTATGGCACCTCGGCCTATCGCGCCGGGTTCATCGCCCGCTATTTCGACGGCAAGGTCGCGAAGCTGGTGGGCTACGACAGGGCCCGCCCCAACTTCTACATGCTCACCGAGATCCCCGTCCGGCTCCGCGACCACGCCGCGCGCCTGAACGAGGCGATCGCCACGGCGAAGAGCGCCCTCGTCGCCCTCGAGCGCCGGGCCCTCGAAGCCGATGGCGTGGCCCGGCTCGAAGCCGCGGCGGCGGCCGCGGATGACGAGCGGACGGCATTTGCCGCCGAGCTCGAGCGTGCCAAGAAGGAGCTTGCCTCCCTCGACGCGGAACAGGCCGCGCTCCTCGATCCCTCGGGTTCGCTGTCGCTTGCGAAGTCGATCGAGGGCCTTGCCGCCGCGCTCGCCCGGACCGATCTCGCGACGCTCCACCAGCAGGCGCTCAAGACGCCGACGCCCGAGGACGAGCGCATCGTCGCCACGCTGCGCGAGATCGAGCCGGCGCTGCGCCGCCGTGAGGCCGAGGCCGAGGAGGTGCGGAAGACGGCGGTGGAACTGGCGCGCAAGCGCACCGAACTCGAGACCTCGCGGGAGAACTTCCACCGGCAGGGCTACGACGATCCGCGCGGGAAATTCTCCAACGGCCCCGACATCGGCAGCGTCATCGGCGGGATGCTCGGCGGAATGCTGTCGTCGCGGAACCTCAACGACGCCTTCGGCCGCGGCTGGTCCAACCCGGCGTCCCGCGGCTCGGGCTCGACCTTCGGCGGCGGCATCCGTTTCCCGAGCGGCGGCTCGTCTGGATCGCGGCCGTCCCGGCCATCGGCTCCGTCGCGACCTTCGGCGCCCTCCCGCCCCTCGGCCCCTTCACGGCCGGGCGGCGGATTCAGGACCGGCGGCCGGTTCTGAACCCGCCTACTCGGCGAGCCACGCCTTGGCGGCGTCGACGGCGCCGGCCGGGAACAGGCGGAGTTCGGCCGGCATCAGCCCCTCGAGCGCGCCGACGGCGCGGGCATAGGGGCCGTCCTCGGCGAGGAAGGCGATCTTCTCGAAGTCCGCGAAGTGGCGGCTGCCGAAGACGGCGTCGTCGAGCAGGGTCTCGGGGTCGTAGCCGGCGAAGCGCGGTCCGGCCAGGTAGAGCAGCCGGATGGGATGGCCGCTGACCAGCGCCGTTTCGATCGTCGGCTCGAGGATCGCCTGGCGGTCGGTGTCGGTGATGCGTCCCACCGCCTCGAAGCCGATGGCCCCGGCGGGAAGATCGTCGATTCGCGTAAACATGTCGCCTCCTCTTCCCCTGCCCGGGCCTCAGATAGCGCGCGGTCGACGGTCGTTTGATGACGGCCTTGTGATGATATCGTTACAGGAATCGGGCGAATGGGTGGCGGCTCACGGGGAATCGGCCCGGCGGTCCATCACGAGAACCGCGGCGCCTTCGAGCCGGCCCTCACGCATGGCGTCGAGCGCATCATTCGCAGCTTCGAGCGGCATCGGGCTGACCATGGTGATGATCGGTACCTCCTCGGCGACCCGCATGAAGTCCTCGCCGTCGGCCCGGGTGAGATTGGCCACCGAGCGCAGGCTCCGCTCGCCCCACAGGAGCGAATAGGGAAAGGCGGGGATCTCGCTCATGTGGATGCCGGCGGTGATCACCCGGCCACCCTTGCGCACCGCCTTGAGGGCGAGCGGGATGAGCGACCCGACGGACGCGAAGATGATGGCGGCATCGAGCGGCTCGGGCGGCGGCCGGTCGGAATCGCCCACCCACTCGGCACCGAAGGCGGCGGCGAAGTCCTGGCCCTCGCGGGCGCCGGGCCGGGTGAAGGCGAAGATGCGCTGGCCCTGGTGCCGCGCCACCTGGGCCATGATGTGCGCCGCCGCACCGAAGCCGTAGATGCCGATGCGCTCGGCCGCCCCCGCCATGCGATGGGCGCGATGGCCGATCAGCCCGGCACACAGCAGCGGCGCCGCATCCGCATCGCCATAGCTGTTGGGGATGGCGAGGCAGTATCGATGGTCGGCGAGCACGAACTCCTGATAGCCGCCGTCGATCTGGCACCCCGTATAGCGCGCCTCGTCGCAGAGATTCTCCTCGCCCGAATGGCAGAACCGGCACCGCCCGCAGGCGCCGCCGAGCCACGGAACGCCGACCCGCTGGCCGGGTTCGAAGCCGTAGGCCCGCGCGCCGGCCTGTGCCACCTGTCCGACGATCTCGTGGCCCGGGACGATGGGATAGCGGCCCATCGGCAGTTCGCCGTCGACGAGATGGAGGTCGGTGCGGCAGACGCCACAAGCCGTGACGCGGATGAGCAACTGCGTCGGCCCCGGCTCGGGGATCGGCCGATCCTCGAGGCGAAGCTTTTCCCCCGGCCGTCTCAGCACCATCGCCCGCATGCGTCCATCCTGACACCCGCCGGCCCGGCGTCAATCAATGTTGCCACCCCTACTCCTGGACTGCGAGGCCGGGTGCAAGGTTCCCGCATCCTGTGCCACGAACGGCGCCCCGGATGAACCGATCCGGAGCGTCGCACGGACCGCGGCCCCGAGTCCCATGAGATCGGCAAGGGCGCGCCGGGTCTCGGGCTTCAGGTTGCGGCGGAGGTGCCCGCCGTCGCGATAGAGGAACTCGCCATTGATCTCGACCACGCATGCGTCCGTCGCACACAGCCCGTCGCCGGGAATCAGGACCGCCGTATCGTCCCGCGATGATGACAGCGCAAGGAATGCCGCGCTCATTTCGCCCGTCCTCGCCTCATGCTGCGCGCGCGATATGGCCGGCTCGTCAGGTGCGCAGAGCCGGCGCAAGAGGCCGGATTTGCGGGCAATCACGCAGGGAATCGGATTCCGGGTGTGCATTGGCGTGTCGGCAATGAACAGGAAACGACGACCGGGCGACTCTGCCTCCGAGAGGAATTCCTCGAGACCCTGTCGTATCAGGGCGACGCCGTCGTGCCCGACCGGAACCCCGTCAGCGGAGACTGTTCTGGCGACGCCGCTCCAGGCGCTGGCAAGCACGACGAGGTCGATCTCCGGATGCGCTCTAAGATATGCGAGCCCGATCGCCCGTCTCTGCTCGCAACCGGGGGCATAGCTCGGGTTCTCGGGACGGTGGCGGTTGACCGAGCTCCCGAGCGCTGCGGGACAAGCGCCGTATATCATGACGGCCAGGTCCTCGCCGGCTATGCCAGCCTCCAGGATCGGCCCGTGGTGTTGCGCGTGGCTGTCACCCCACATGAACGCCTTGTGTTCGGCGCCCTGCCAGGGCGCGCCGAACGTGCAATACGAGTCGGGCAGCCCGTCCCTCTTCTGCATGTCGCACGGCCAAGCCCACATCTCTTCGATACTGTGGAGGCCATGCAGGTCCGGCGGCAGACGATCGGGGACGCCCTGCGACCAAAACAGCACCATTCCGGTGGCGGCGACCGCCGACATGGTCGCGGCCCACCCCGCAGCCAGCGGAATCGGCCCAAGGCGAAGGCGTCGGGCCGGTTGCTCGACATACCGCCATGACAGCCCGGCGAGGAGCAGCGAGAGACCGGCCAGAGCCACCAGTTCGAACGGTGCAGGCCAGGCCCCGCTGATGTAGTGCCTGAAGAACACCAGCACCGGCCAGTGCCAGAGATAGAGACTGTAGGACATCAGCCCGATCACCCGGAGTGGACCGATGCCGAGCGCTGTCGCAGCGGTCGATCGCACGGTGCGCGGCCAGACGATAAGCGCCGCCCCGATGCACGGCGCGAGCGCGTTGATGCCGGGGAAGGGATCGGTCGCAGTCAGCGTCGCACTCGCCCAGACGATGAGGGCAAGACCGGCGAGGACGGCGGTCTCGGACAGGCGCCGCGTGGCGATAGGCGGCGCGAAGACCAGCAATGCCCCGAGCCCGAGTTCCCAGGCGCGGGCGAAGGGCAGGAAGAACGCCGCCTTGGGATCGTCCGCGACGAGCCAGACGGAAGCCGTGAAGCCCCCGACGACCAGGATCGCGGTCATCCCGCCCGCGCGGCGCGGATTCCCCCGAGTCAGGACCAGAACGGCGGCCACGACCAAGGGCCAAACGAGATAGAACTGCTCCTCGACCCCGAGCGACCAGAGGTGAAGAAGCGGCATCGTGTCAGCGGCGGCGTCGAAATAGCCGGTGTTCAGGAAGAAGTAGACATTCCCCAGGCCCACCGCCGACCAGGCGGCGCTCCGGCCGAGGTCCGCATAGTCGCCCGGGGCGAGAATCCACCATCCCGCCACGAGCGCCACCGCGATCAGAACGAGCATCGCAGGGGCGATGCGAAGGATGCGGCGACGGTAGAAGTCGCCCAGCCAGAGCAGCGAGCCCCTTGCGCTGCGCCCTTGGGGCGAGGCTGTGACGAGCTTGGCGGTGATCAGATAGCCGGAGATGACAAAGAAGACGTCGACGCCGACGAAACCGCCGGGGACGCCCGGGACGCCGTAGTGAAACAGGATGACCGCGAGGACGGCGACAGCGCGGAGGCCGTCGACTTCCGGCCGATAACCCGTCGGCTGTTCCGATCCGCTCGCAGACATGGCATCCCCGGCCCCACGCAACCGTAGCTTAACACAGCAGCGAGGGCTTGCCTCCGGCAACCACAGGGCACGATAATCAGGCGTGTGTGGGGGCAGACTTCAGCTTCCGCCGCGGGTTAACGCGCCGTTGACCAACGCGGGGGAGCATGACCGTCGTTCACGGGACGCCTTGCCATGCTCACGCTTCTCCGCACCGCGCTGGTCACCTTCGTCGCGATCGTGACGACGTTCGGCGCGCTGGCCCAGGACAATGCCCCGGCCAAGGATCTGTTTGGCCGCATGGCGCAGCCCGCCGACCTGCAGGCCCGCAGCATCGGCTCCTACGCCCGGGGCTGCCTCGCCGGCGCCGATCCCATGCCCTTCGACGGGCCGTCGTGGCAGGTCATGCGGCTGTCGCGCAACCGCATGTGGGGCATGCCGATCCTCGTCGACTACATCGAGAAGTTCGCCAACGACGCCAGGCAGCTCGACGGCTGGCCGGGCCTCCTCGTCGGCGACCTGTCCCAGCCCCGCGGCGGGCCCATGCCCTACGGCCATTCGAGCCACCAGATCGGGCTCGATGTCGACATCTGGTTCGATCCGATGCCGCCGGTCACGCTCAGCCGCGAGGAGCGCGAAAAGCGAACCGCGACCTCCTACATCAAGAAGGGCACCAATACCGAGCTGCGCAAGGACCTGTGGACCGATGCCCACAGCCGCATGATCAAGCGCGCCGCGAGCTATCCCGAGGTCGAGCGCATCTTCGTCAATGCCGGCGTCAAGAAGGAGCTCTGCGAGACCGCCGGGCGGGATCGCGCTTGGCTCCGCAAGATCCGCCCGTGGTATCTCCACGACGACCACCTGCATGTCCGCCTGTCGTGCCCGCCGGGCATGGCGGGCTGCGTCGCCCAGGATCCCATCCCCGAAGGCGACGGCTGCGGGGAGAACCTGCGCTACTGGCTGAGCAGCGCCCCCTACCGGCCCGCCGACAAGCCGGCGAAGCCGGTCAAACCGCCGGCGCCGATGACCCTCGCCGGGCTGCCCGCCTCGTGCCGCGAGGTGCTAGCCGCGCCGGCGCCGGGCGGGGCCCGCCTCGAGGTCGGCATTCCCAACCCGCCGCCTCGGCCCACGCTGCACTGACGGGGGGCCGTTCAGAAGTCGAACTCCCCGATATTGTCGGCGGTGAAGACGAAGGCGGCGCCGAGCAGCACTTCGCTGCCCTCGATCCGGAGCCTGCCCAGGCGTCCGGCCGCGACCGACGTTTCGCCCGGCACCAGCGTGCCGTCGGCAGCGGCACGAAGCACGTGGATCGCGGCATAGCCGAGATCGACGGGGTTCCACAGCACCAGCGCCCGCACGCAACCCGACGGGAAGTAGGGCGCCGTCGGGTTGGGCGTCCCGACGCCGACGACGGCCACCGCGGCGCACTGGCCCATCTCGGCGAGCGCATTGGCCGCGCCGGGGGTCGCCGCGTAGCTCAGCGTGACGATTCCCTTGAGCGCATCGCCATGGCGACGGACGAGGTCCTGGACCTGACGCCCCGTCACGACGCCGTTGTCCTGGCCCTCGGCGGTGCCGAGCCAGGTGAGGGCGGGGTGACAGCGCGCGGCATAGGCCTCCATTTCGGCGATCCAGCGCGCCTGCATCGGCGCTTCGACAAGCGTGGTCACGATCACGAAGCCGCCGCCCTCTTCTCCGAGCTGCCCGGCGAGCTGGTCGACGAGGCCCTTGGCAAGGGCCGCGGGGTCGGCGCGGTTGACGAACCATTGCCGGGCCTCGGGCGAGGCGTCGAAATCATAGCCGACGACGTTGATTCCCCGGGCAAGCGCCTTCCGCAGCACCGGCGCGACCGCAATCGGGTCGTTGGCGGCGAAGACGATGCCGTCGACGCCGGCGGTGACGTGATTGTCGATCGCGGCCATCTGCCGCGCGGTACTGATCTGGGTCGGACCGTCGACCTTGACAATCACCGTGCCGAGTTCTTCCGCCGCCTCGCGCATCCCCTCTGCGGCCGCCGCGTAGTAGCCCACCCCGACGATACGGGGCACGTCGACCACGGTAATGTTCTCGCCGGCGCGCGCCGGCATCTCGACCGGTATGCCGCCGTCATAGGCGCGGGGCGCCGCCGCCTCCCGCTCGCCCCCGTCGCAGGCATGCGGTCGGGTCGGCAGGTCATCGGCCCCATCCCAGGCCGCCTCGGCGGCGACACCGGCCGCCGCCAGGAACATCGCAAGACCTGCCGCTCGCAACAACGCCGGGTGCATGTCCTCTCCCACCGGCTCGCGGGCCGAGGGCGGGGACCCTTCGGGCGAGCAGCTCCGCGTCTTGATAGCCGCTTGAATCGGCCCGCTCAAACACCAAACGCGGAACTGCCTTAGAACACGCCCGCGCCGCCCCGCGCCGACGGCTCAGGCGGGATTGGCGTGGCCGTCCGTCGCGCGCGCCCGGTGCGGCGAGATCCGCGCCCAGGGTTCCCCGAAGAGGATGTCCGGCGACACGCCGAGACAGCGGGACAGACGCCGCCGGTGCTGCGCCGCCGGGCGGGCCAACCCGTCATGGGCCTCGCAGACCGCGATGCACTTCACATCGAGGCCGCAGCGTTCCGCGAGACCTTCCCGTGACAGACCGAGGTTCTCGCGAAAGGCCTGCAGGCGGCTCACACCGCGCCGACGGGCCCACCTCAAGATGACAGCAGTCCGCATGTCGCCGTTCATCACTGGCTCTCCATTCGCCAACAGGATGCGGAGATCAACGCCGACGACGCCCGGGGCGTTCCCGCCCGGTCGCTCCGGCGAAAGACAACGTTGGCGGGGGGAAACCCCGGGGGCCGGTGCCGCAGGAGCCGCCGGCGGCGGCGCATGAACGGTCTCATCTATGTGGTCGGCGAGGAGGACCGCGATGAAGCGGGTCTCGGGCAGCGCGGCGAACACGATCGCCATGACCGAGGTGAGGGGGACGGCGAGGATCGCGCCGGGCAGCCCCCAGAGGGCCGTCCACAGCGACAGGGCGACGAGGATCACGAAGGCACTGAGGTTGAGCTGGCGTGAGAACATGCGCGGCTCGAGCACGTTGCCGGTATAGACCTGGGCGATGGTGAGGAGCGCGGCGAGGAGGAGGGTGGTCGGCAGCGAGGCGAACTGGGCCAGCGACAGCGCCACGGGGAAGATCACCCCGATGAGCGAGCCGACATAGGGGATGTAGTTGAACAGCGCGATCAGCACCGCCCAGAACAGGGCGAAGTCGATGCCCATGGCCCACATGATCGCATAGGAGATGACGCCGAGGATCACGTTGATCAGCGTCTTGACGGCCAGGTAATGGCCGATCCGGCCGTTGACGTGGCGGATCAGCTGCGCCGTGCGCTCGGCCTGGTCGCCCCGGGGAAAGGCCGCGGCGAGCTTCGCCGGGAACGAGAAGCGTTCGGCCATGAGGAAGGCGGCATAGATGATGATGATGAAGATCGTCGCGCCGAGCGCGGTGACCGACCCGAGAAGACTGGTGAGCAGCGCCGTGATGTCGATCCGGCCGATCGTCGCCTCGCGAATGTCCTCCCATGTCGGGTGCCGCTCGATCCCGGCATAGGCGGCGAGGTGGCCGGCCAGCGTCTCGAGATTGTCGCGGTAGACCGGCGCGAGTTCGATGAGCTGGTTGACCGTGACCGTGATCACGAGCCCGAGGCCGATGAACACCAGAATGAACAGGACGAGCACCAGGACGTGCCGCCACGTCGCGCCGACATGGCGCAGCACGGGCAGCCGGCCCATCGCCTCGGCGGCGGTGGTCAGGACGTAGACGGCGATCACCGCCGCCACCACCGGGACCAGCAGGTCCTTGCCGATCACGAGAAGCCATCCGATCAGGACGACGAGACCGACGGCCCGGAACAGATTGGCGAGGCGCGGATCGCCCCCGCCCAGGAACCCTGGCTGTTGGGTCATGGCGCCGATCGGACTGTGTACCGGCGCACGGGAACTCCTACCGGGCGCCGGAAAGGCCCGGCTTCCATACGCCGTTGGGCGGCAGCGGCATGTCCGACGGGCAGTAATTGGTGGCGTCGGCCGCGCTGCCCTGGGCGAGAGCGTTCCGGCAGCCATAATTGTAGGCCAGCGGCAGTTCCGCGAGGCGGGCATCCCAATAGCCGCTCGGCGGGCTGAGGCAGCCCGAGAGGGCGATGCCGAAACCGGCGACGGCTGCGATCTTCATGAAGGTCATTGGCTGCCCCGAACACGATCCATGCCCGCACTGTCGGCGGCAATGGCCTGTGCGTCAAGGCGCGAGCGCCGGCGCCCGCATGTGGCCGAGATCACAGCAAACGGGCTGTGGACGCTGTATTGCTAACGACAGATGAAACCCCATCCCTGCCTGCGACGTTAGTTGTGCAGGACGGGCAAGCAGGCCGCAAACACAACGCGCCATGCCAGCTCGGAGTTGGTTGAGGAGTAAGGATGATGATCGGGAAGCTCGGCAAGTCGATCGCAGTGTCCGCCGGGTTGGCTTTTCTCGCGGTCTCGGCGACTACTTTGGCGCTGGCCAGCATTCCTTCCGCGCTGAACGATCCGGCGGCCGATGAGATGACGCACGGCAGCGAATCGGGCATCCCCGGCGCCGTGGTCGGAACCGGCCTGTTCGACGACCGGGTCGGCCCGGCCTGCTACGACACCGACGCGGTTCTGACCTATTTCGGCGGCGACCGTGCCAAGGTCGGCGGGGAACTCGTGACCCTGGAGACGGGCTTCGACCAGGATTTCGCTGATGTCTGGCGGAGCGCCACCAGGATGGAGCCGGTGGCGGTTTCCGGGGTCTATGCCCATGTGTTCCCGAGTGCCGGCGGCGTCAACATGGTCGACGTGGTCGAGATCGGCGACGAGGGCTGCGCGATCAGCCGCACGCTCCTCACCGAGGAGGAGTGGAACCAGATTCTCGTTCGGGCGGCGGGCGTCGCCGTCTGACCGACGCTTCCTTTCCGCCAGAGTCCCGGCCGCGCCGATTTGGCCCCGGCCGGGGCTTTGTCGTATGTGCCTTGGCCGAATCGTCTCTCCCACGCCCGGATTCGCCCATGGTGTCCCCGATCTCCGCCCCGCCGCCGCCCGATCGCGTGACGGTGCGCCGCGCGCTACTCTCGGTCTCCGACAAGTCGGGACTCATCGACCTCGCCCTTGACCTTGCGGCGCGCGGCGTCGAGATCGTCTCGACCGGCGGCACGCGGAGCGCGCTTGCCGACGCCGGCATCGCGGTGACCGACGTTTCGGACGTGACCGGTTTTCCCGAAATCATGGATGGCCGGGTGAAGACGCTGCACCCCGCGGTGCATGGCGGCCTTCTCGGCGTGCGCGGCGTCCCCGAGCACGCCGCGGCGATGGCAGCGCACGGCATCGCCGGCATCGATCTGCTGGTCGTCAACCTCTACCCCTTCGAGGCGGCGGTGGCGGCGGGAGCGGACGATGCGACCGCCGTCGAGAACATAGACATCGGGGGCCCGGCGATGATCCGAGCCGGCGCCAAGAACCACGCCTATGTCGCGGTGGTGGTCGACCCCGGGGACTACGCCGGCGTGCTCGAGGTGCTCGACGCAGCCGAAGGTGCGACGACCTACGCGCTCCGCCGGCGGCTTGCCGCCAAGGCCTTCGCCCGCACCGCCGCCTATGACGCGGCGGTCTCCGGCTGGTTCGCCGGGGCGACCGGCGAGACCGTCCCGGCCTGGCGGAGCGTCGCGGGCCGCCTCGGCTCGGCGCTGCGCTACGGCGAGAACCCCCACCAGTCCGCAGCGCTCTACCTGACCGGCGAGCAGCGGCCGGGGGTGGCGACGGCCCGCCAGGTCCAGGGGAAGGAGCTCTCCTACAACAACATCAACGACACCGACGCGGCCTACGAACTGGTCGCGGAGTTCGATCCGGCCGTCACGGCCGCGGTCGCCATCATCAAGCATGCCAACCCATGCGGCGTCGCCGAGGGCCCGGACCTCGCCGCGGCCTACCGGCTGGCGCTCCGCGCCGACCCGGTGTCGGCCTTCGGCGGCATCGTCGCCCTCAACCGCCGGCTCGACGCCGAGGCGGCGACCGAAATCGTCAAGACCTTCACCGAGGTGATCATCGCGCCGGACGCCGACGAAGAGGCGATCGCCATCGTGGCAGCCAAGAAGAACCTCCGGCTCCTGCTCGCCGGCGGCCTCCCGGACCCGCGCGCACCGGGTCTCACGGTGAGGACCGTCGCCGGAGGACTGCTCTTCCAGGACCGCGACAACGGCATGGTCGAGGGCGAGGCCCTCCGCGTCGTGGCGGCGCGGCCGCCGACCGACGAGGAGCGGCGCGACCTGGTCTTCGCCTGGCGGATTGCCAAGCACGTCAAGTCGAATGCCATCGTCTATGCCAGGGGCGGCGCTACGGCCGGAATCGGCGCCGGGCAGATGAGCCGGGTCGATTCGGCGATGATCGCGGCGCGGAAGGCCGAGGTGGCTGCGCGAAGTGCAGGCCTGTCCGAGTCGCTCGCCAAGGGCTCGGTCGTCGCATCCGACGCCTTCTTCCCTTTCGCCGACGGCCTGATCGCCGCCGCCGACGCGCGCGGCCTGGCCATGGTGTTCACGGGGATGCGGCACTTCCGCCACTAGCCGTCCGGGCCCCGCCCTTGGCCGGTCGCTCCGGCGCGCGGCTTTGCCGGCCTGGGCGTGGCCCTGGCCCTGGCCCTGTTGTCCGTCGCGCACTGCGCGGCTAGCATGGGCCATCGGCGGAGATGACGTTGCCTTGAACTATCAGGCCCCTCACCGGCCCGGCCACCCGCGCCGCGGCGTCTCGAAGGCGGTCACCGTCTATGACGACCTCCGCGGCGCGATCATTGCCCTCGCGCTCGCGCCCGGCACGCGGATCGACAAGGCGGAGATCTGCGAGCGTCTGGGCGTCTCGCGGCAGCCGCTCGCCGAGGCGATCGCCCGCCTCGCCGAGGAACGCCTGCTCGAGGTCGAGCCGCAGAAGGGCACCTTCGTCGCCCGTATCCGCCTCGCCGACGTGGCCGAGGCGGCCTTCGTGCGGCGGGCCCTCGAGGTGGCCACCGTAAACGCCCTCGCGCCCCACATCCCCGACAGCGCCCTCGCCCGGCTCGAGCGGCTGCTCGACTATCAGGCCGCTGCGGTCCGGGGGGAGGACATCGACGAGTTCTACGCCCTCGACGTGCGCTTCCACGAGGTGCTGTTCGACAGCCTCGCCATGCGGCGCGTCGCCGAGGTGGTCGATGCCGCGCGGGCCCAGCTCGAGCGGGCTCGCCGCCTGCTCCTGCCCACGCCGACACGTAACCGCAATACCCTCCATGAGCATCGCGCCATCCTCGCCGCGCTCGGCGAGCGCAATCCGGCGAGCGCGTCCGCCGCGATGGGGGCCCATCTCGACGAGGGCATGGCGGAACTGCGGCGCTACGCCGCGGCCCGGCCCGATCTCTTCGAGCCCTGAGCCTCAGCCGAGGCGCTCGTAGACCAGCACCGCCGCGGCGAGATCCTCGATCGCCGCCCCGACGGACTTGAAGAGGGTTATCTCCTCCGCCGCCCGCCGCCCGGGTGCCACACCCCGGCAGAGATCGAACAGGTCGCCCGCGATGGCCGGTTCGGAGAGTGCGCCGGCAGCGATCGCCTGAACGATGTCGCCCGCTTCCCGCAGTGCGCCGGCCCGCGTGTCGACATGAACGCTGGACCGACGCATCGCCTCGTCGTCGGCCTCGCGCATCGCGGGATTGTAGGCGCCGACGAGGTCGAGATGCGCACCGGGGCGGAGCCAGGCGCCGCGCACCAGCGGCGTGGCGCTCATCGTCGCCACCGAGACGATGTCGGCCTCGGCGACCGCCGTGGCGAGGTCCGTAACCGCGCGCGCCCGGAGACCCGATCGATCGATCCGGGCGGCCAGCGCCTCGGCCCGCTGCGGCGTCCGGTTCCAGATCGCGACCTCCGCGATCGGGCGCACCGCGGCATGGGCGGCGACGAGGCGCGGCGCGAGGGCGCCGGCCCCCACCATCACCATCCGGCGAGCCTCCGGCAGGGCCAGCATCGATGCCGCGAGCGCCGAGGCCGCGGCCGTCCGCCAGGTCGTCAGTGCCTGGCCGTCAAGGGCGGCAAGGGGTGATCCGCTGTCGCCATCGAGGAGGAGGTAGGTGCCGGTGACGCTCGGCGCCTGTCGCGCGGCGTTGCCGGGGAAGACCGAGACGACCTTGACGCCGGCATAGCCGCCGGGGCCGCCGGACCAGGCCGGCATGAGGAGGAGCGTCGCATCGCCGTCGGGCCGGGCCAGCGTGTGATGGTGGCGCGGCGGCGCGACGATATCGCCGCGAAAGGCATCGCGAAGGGCGGCGATCAGGGATGGGTAGGTGAGGCAGGCGTCGATCTCGGCGGCGGTGACGAACCGCATCAGGCCGCGTCGCGGGGCGGCGGCAGCGTGGTGGCGGCGGCAGGGGACGCGCTCCGCGCCCGGCTCAGGTCGGCGCGGAGCTGGTG